>JBGSVS010000434.1:0-4988 GCA_041752895.1 Tabrizicola sp. | reverse complement strand
CGGCCTGCCGCTTCTGCAGCTGCCCGAAGGCTTCAGCTACCAGTCCTTCGGCTGGACCGGCGACCTGATGGCCGACGGCAGCCCGACCCCGGGCTGGCACGATGGCATGGCTGTCGTGCGCAGCCGCTATGTCGGCGGCGCGGCCGAACTGACGCTGATCCGCAACCATGAGGCCACGGTCGACCCGCGCTACGGCACGATCAAGGCTGCCGCCTTCTACGACAAGGGCACCCAGAACCTCGGCGAGGACTATGACGAAAACGAAGTCGCCGGTCCCGCAGCGGGCGGCACGACCTCGCTGGTCTTCCGCGACGGCAAGTGGGACCGCACCGAGCCCAGCCTCGGCGGCACCTGGAACAACTGCGCTGGCGGCCCGACGCCCTGGGGCACCTGGCTGACCTGCGAGGAAGACAAGTCCGACTTCACCTCGGTCGGCGGCATGCCGCATGGCTATGTCTTCGAAGTCTCGCCCAACGCGGGCGAAACCTCGGCGGTCCCGATCAAGGCCATGGGCCGGATGGACCACGAGGCCATCGCGATGGACCCGGTCACCGGGGCCTTCTTCCTGACCGAAGACGACCGTAACCAGGCCGGCCTTTACAAGTTCGTCCCTGCTGACACCTCGAAAAAGCTGGGCGCGCTGGAACAGGGCGGGACGCTCTGGATGGCCAAGGTCGCGGGCGAGGACAAGGTCGACCTCCTGACCCCGTCGATGGGCGACAGCTACCAGCTGGAATGGGTGCAGATCGACGATCCCGACCTTGCCCCGCAGTCCTTCACCGAAACCCCGCATGAGGCTGACAACATGGCCTCGGGTCCTTTCGTGCAGGGCCGCAACAAGGGTGCCTTGCGGATGTCGCGGCTTGAAGGCTGCTGGTATTCGCCCTTTGACCGTCTGGTCTACATCACCGACACCTCCTCGGGCGTGGACGGCGAAGGCAAGATCGGGCGTGGCGACGGCTCGGTCTGGACGCTTGACCCCGCGACGGACCGGCTGACCTGTCTCTACCAGTCCGACAACCGCGCCGCCGGGAACAACTTCGACAACGTCGCTGTCAGTCCGCGCGGCGGCGTCATCCTTTGCGAAGACGGCGACGAATATGAAGACGACTTCGGCAAGGGCCAACGCATGATGGGTCTCACGCACGCGGGTGAGACCTACCTCTTCGCCCGCAACAACATCACGCTCACCGCCGCCGAAATCCAGGCCGCCGGCCGCTCGACCGAATTCGTCCGCGAAGGCGACCACCGCCAGATGGAATGGGCCGGGGTGACCTTCGACCCCTCGGGCAAGTGGATGTTCGTCAACATCCAGACGCCCGGAATCACCTTCGCGATCACCGGGCCCTGGGAAAGGGGTCTGCTCTAGCGCAACCGGGGGGCGCCGGTCCGACTCGGCGCCCCCTTTGCCTGCATTTTCCGCTGCTGACGTGATTTTGTGCGCCTTTCCCCTAGGAAAGGCACAGAAACCTCTTGTCCTTTTCGACCGCCCCTCCCACCTTCCGCGCATGGGCGCTCCGAGGGGGCAGCGTCTTTTAGGTCACAAAAGAACATCCGGCAGCCGCTGGCTCTTTCCGGATGTCACTGCAGAGGAGCACTCATGTCCCGATTTTCCAAGACCCTGATCAGCGCCGCATCGGTCCTGGCGCTGTCCGTTGCGGCGCAGGCTGCCGACCCCGATCTCACCGTTCTCGACTGGGCCGGGTGGGAGATCGACGGCATGCTCCAGCCCTACGTCGACAAGAACGGCCAGAAGCCGTCCTACGTCTTCTTCGCCGACGATGACGAGGCGTTCCAGAAGATGTCCTCCGGCTTCACTGCCGACGTCGTGCACCCCTGCGCCGCCGCCGTTCCCCGCTATATCGACGCGGGTCTGATCGAGCCTTGGGATATTTCGAAGATCCCGGAATTCGCTAACATCCCGGCCCGGATGGTCGAGCCTTTCACCAATGACCAGGGCGTCTGGTTCATCCCGACGGACTACGCCTATACCGCCATCGCCTACAACGCCGAGACGGTCCCGGCCGAAGACGTGGCCTCGGTCCAGGTCTTCACGAACGAGAAATACGCCGGCCGTATCTCGATGCCCGACAACACCGACGACGTCTGGTCGCTGGCCTTCATGGCCACCGGCGTGACCTCCTGGGACAATGTGACGGACGAGCAGTTCACCGCCGCTGCCGACTGGCTCCGCAAGGTGCACCCGAATGTCCGCGCCTACTGGTCCGACCCGTCGGAACTGTCGCAGCTCATGGCCTCGGGTGAAGTGCAGGTCGCCTGGTCGTGGAACGACCCCGTCGCGATCCTGCAGTCGGAGAACTTCCCCGTCGGCTTCAACCGTGCTGCCGCCGAAGGGGCCGCGACCTGGTACTGCGGCTTTGTGAACATCAAGGACTCCGCCGGGTCCGAGGACAAGGTCTACGACCACATCAACTCGCTGCTGGCCCACTCCTCGGCCCAGCCGCTTCTGGAAGCCATCGGCTACGCGCTGGCCAACGACGCCGCAATGGCCGAAATCCCCGCCGAGGCGCTGGCCGCTGCCTACGTCGACCCGGTGACCACGCCTCTCTTCGTGCAGTCGCCCCCCACGACCGAACTCCGTGACCGCATGATCGAGGAATTCGAGCTGATCAAGTCGGGGTTCTGATCCCCGCGACCTGAAGAAACGAAACGCCCGGGGAAAACCTCGGGCGTTTTGCTTTATGCATCAAGGCCGTTGCGTGAAGTCCGCTCCATCCGCAAACTGTTGGGCAGCAACCACAACTTGTGTAGGTGATGATGTCCGGCATCAGCCTTGCCGCCGCGGCAATAGTGATCTCCCTGCTCTCCGCTTCGACCGCGCACAGCCTGTGTCTGTGCCTGAAATGCCTTACGGGCGAATTTCAGCATTTCAGCGTGATTTCCGGCTCGATGAAGCCCGCGCTGGAACCGTCCACCTGCCTGACCCTAGAGCTTCGCACGGATGAACCCGACATGCCTTTGGCTGGGGACATCATCGGCTTCGTCCCCGAGCACTTTGCATCTGTCTACATTTTCCGCGTCGCAGCACTTCCCGGCCAGACCGTGCAGATGCGGGACGGACAGCTTTTCCTCGATGGCAAGCCCGTGCCTCGGACGGCGGCGTCCGACTACCAGCAGCTTGTCGGCAAGGAACCAAGTGGCGGCCTGCCACGCTGCCCGGCTCCGACATCGGTAGGAGAGACCTGCTCTATTCCCCGTTTCACTGAAACGCTTCCGAATGGCGTGCGCTACGACATCCTTGACATCGAACCGGCAAGCGCAGGCGACAACACCGATGTATTCATTGTGCCCGAGGGTCACGTCTTCGTCCTTGGCGACAATCGGGACAACGCGGCGGACAGCCGATTCTCCCAGCAGGTCGGCGGTCAAGGCTTCGTCCGTATCGATCGCATTGTTGGAACTCTTGACGAAATCCTCGCGCAGTAGCCTCGGCACCGCTTTTCCTTCTGTGATCGGCCCAGGGCGCGTCCCGACTTGAACGGGTCGCACTCGTTCCGAAGACCGAAACGAACCTAACCTTTCCAAACCCCTAACGTCCGCGACCAACCCTTTGATTTTCTTGCCCCACCAGCGTTTGTCCACCGTGGACACCCACCCTTGCACCCCCCTGTTCCAACCCCTATATTGACCCTTGTCGGGGGCAACTCCGACTATGGCGATAAACGCACCTGTAATAATCGGCTCGGACCCGGGGGCGGTACCCGGCGACTCCACCAAATTCCCGTTCGTTGCGGGGGCAAGGGGTCGAAATAGGATCGACGAACGACCAAAGAGGCCAGCTTTCGCTCGGTGAGGTACCACCGTTATCGGTCCATGATCACAGTTGCCAACGACAACCGTGCTCCGATGGCGCTGGCCGCGTAAGCGGCTCGCAATATCAAAACTAAGTCCTTGCGGGTAGCACCGTAAGGCGGGGTTCGCAGGTACCTGGCAACAGAAACCTGCACCTTCCCTCTCTTGCCACAAGCACGGTCAGGTCCCATCCTGACCCATGCTTCGTTTGGCACTCCTCACTTTCCTTGCAGCCCCTCCTGCCCTCGCCTGCGAGACGGCGCTCCTTCTGTCCATCGACGTCTCCGGCTCCATCGACGGCGGGGAATACCTGTTGCAGACCGAAGGCCTGGCCGCCGCCCTCACCGACCCCGAGGTAGCCGAGGCGCTTGTCCGGGGTCAGGTCGCGCTGTCGGTCGTCCAATGGTCCGGCATCGATCAGCAGGCCGTCGTCCTGCCCTGGCAACGCATGCTGACGTCCCGGGCGGTCACCCGTTTTGCCCGCGATGCCGCCGGCCTTCGCCGTGCCTTCTACGGGTCCGATACCGCCGTGGGCCAAGGTCTCCGCTTCGCCACATCCCAGTTCGCCGCCGTCTCCGACTGCGCGCGCCGCGTCATCGACATCTCGGGCGACGGGCAGGAAAACGCGGGCTTCACGGACAGCGCCGCCAGGGCCGAGGCGATGGACCAAGGCCTGATGATCAACGCCATCGCCATCGAGGAACCCGGCCCCGCAAGCCCGATCACCAGCTACTACCGGCGCTGGATCATCACCCCCGGCGGCTTCGTCGTCACCGCCCGGGGTTTGCAGGACTATGCCGAAACCCTGCGCCTGAAACTTCTGCGCGAGCTGACAAAGCCCGTCGGCTGACCCTTGACCCGACACCCGCCGCCGCCTACCAAGGCCCCATGGGGTCCGCGTCCACCCCGTGAGGCCAAGGCCCAAGCGTCGCATCCCTGACCCATTCCAAGGATGCACCCCATGCCCCAGTTCGGCCTGATCACCCCCGCCCAAGCCATGCGCCTGATCGGCACGCCCGATGCGCCCGTCATCCTTGATGTCAGGATCGCCGAAGACATCGCCGCCCTGCCGCGCCTTGTCCCCACCTCACGCCTGATCGCACATACGGCGATTGCCACCCTGACCGACCCTCCCGGCCGGGCCATCGTGGTCTGCGCCAAGGGCCGCAAGCTGT
>JBGSVS010000433.1:0-7685 GCA_041752895.1 Tabrizicola sp. | reverse complement strand
CAGCGCGACCGGCACCAGCGCCACCAAAAGCGCGTCCCTGGTCAGAAGCGAGGCAATCCACCCCCAGGCGACCACCGCGATCCCGTCCGCAAGGTTGGTCATCCCGCTTGCCGTGATGAACCGCTGCAACGCCGTCATTCTAGCCTCTCTGCCCGACCCCGCCAGACTTGCCAGTCTTCGCCCGCGAATGCTAGGGAGGGTGAAGGGGTTAATGGGGGACCACAAGGGATGGCGTCGTATCCGACCTACTTCGACAAGGAAGCACTGCTAGCCTGTTCGCGCGGCGAACTTTTCGGCCCCGGCAACGCCCAGCTTCCCGCCCCGCCCATGCTGATGATGGACCGGATCACCGACATCTCGGAAGATCGCGGCGAACACGGCAAGGGCCATGTGGTGGCCGAGTTCGACATCACCCCCGACCTGTGGTTCTTCGACTGCCACTTCCCCGGCAACCCGATCATGCCCGGCTGCCTGGGCCTTGATGGCCTGTGGCAGCTGACCGGCTTCAACCTTGGCTGGCGCGGCTGGCAGGGGCGCGGCTATGCCCTTGGCGTGGGCGAAGTAAAGCTGACCGGCATGGTCCGCCCCGACCGCAAGAAGCTCACCTACACCGTCGATTTCACCAAGGCCCTGACCACCCGCCGCCTGACGATGGGCGTGGCTGATGGCCGGGTCGAGGCGGATGGCGAGGTGATCTACCTCGTGAAGGACATGAAGGTCGCGCTCAGCGAGGCGTGACGGCGCAAGCCAGCTGGCTGCCTTTGCCGAAAGCCTTCTCGCCATCTGGGCCTGCATCAAGCACGAAATGCGCAGCCTAAACCCGGATTGTCAGCCAACCGGCAAGACCCGCCCGGAGTAAGGGCCGCTCGTCCGTGTTTCCCAGCGTCAAGATGTCGCGCCCGTGGTTTTCCGAGGCGTGGTAAGTTTCTTTATTGCCAACAATATTTCCCAAATTGCCTGTATTGGAGACGACTCATGACAGAACAAGTCACCCGCAACCTTGCGGTCCGTTGGATCACTTCAAGGATCGAGTTCAGCAACAATATCAACGATCTTGAGCGCTTCTTCTTTGAAGCAGACGACGGCGAACAATACTACATCGACCTGAACAAGACCAATGTCTCGTCCGAGCTTGCGGCGATCAGCCTGATCCGTGACGCCTACCTGCACAGTCATAAGCTGAACCTCTGGTGGGAAACGCGCAGCGGGCGGCGGATGCTGAAAGCCGTCAACCTGCACCGCTGACCGGGGGGGCCGCCATGCCACGTCATGACGTCTTCTTCGAGGGGCTGGAAGAGATCCCGCACCTGACCAATGTCCGCGACGCGAACGGCGACATTCTCTACCACCAGGTCGCGGGAGAGGCCCCGATCGTGATCGTCGCCTGCCATTCCGGCACGCCGGAGTCAACGCCTTCGGGCGCAAGGCTCTTTGGCACGCGGACCGCCAGGGGCAGGTCGAAACCCAGCCTTGGCGACGATACAAACACATTCAAGATCACGCTGGCGCTTGTCCGGGCATTAGCGGCGCTGGGCGCTCGACCGCATGCGTTCTTGAATCTGATCAGCCGACAGTTTGTGGATCATAATCGGACCTGGGACGGCCAACTTGGATGGGATGGCGTGTTTGGCGTGATCCGGCCCGGAGACGAAACCCTGCCAGCCGCGCAAGCCCCGCACGGCGCGCGATTGGCCGAATTCAAGCGCAACTACTATGACCCGTTCCAGGACGCGGTTGATTCCGTCTGCCGACAGGTCCACCCGGACGGATGGTTGTTCGATGTCCACGGCATGCGTGAACTGCCCGGGACTCTGGTCATGTTTTCGGGCTATGGGAATTATGCCCGTCAGGATGTAGTCCATTCGGGCGCGAACTGCCTGCATGCGACGCTTGCTGCACAAAGCTTTCCCATGGTTCCAATAGTACGCGGAGCAGCAGGAGAGATCCGCGACTTGGACACGGGCTTACCGATCAAGAACTTCATGTCCGGCAGCGTGCATGGCGCGCGCTTATTCGAGCCGGCGACGGACCCGGTTCCATTTAACGGCAACGTCGTTCCGACTTCACCGCAGCGGCTGCATGGCATCCAGTTCGAGATTGACCATGCCTTTCGTGGCAACCGCAGCGATGAAGAGTTGGAGGAAGTCGGCCTGCGAATTGGAACGGCGATCCACCAGGCGTTGCTGGCCAAAGGTGTCTTGACCCGCACTGCCACGAATGCTGAAGGCAGGGGTGCGCACGAGTGGTACCAGATGCTGGCGTGACCCTTGCTGCCCCCAAAGGTCACGCGACGAAACCAGCCGAGGGGCGTCGCTAGAGACGCGCCGCCTGGACGTGCATCCAGTCGAAGTTGCGTGACCGGCCCAACGACACCCAGCCCTCCGCCTCCCAGCTGTGCCACCAGAAGTCATAGTTAGGGTGGTCCAGCGAGGCGCGGTCGCGGCCCCATTTCAGCTGGTTGCGCTCGGGGTCGAAGTCCAGCGCCACGGCCCAGGCATGGGTCGACCAGGTGGTCCCGCCCCGTTTCTTGCGACTGGCAAAGCAGCCGCCGAACAGGTCCAGCCGCAGGCGCTTCAGTTCGGCGTCGCCGTAGTGGGCATGCACCTTCTGGAACACCCGCCCAAGGCTTGGCGCGACCTTTGTGTGACAACCGATGTGACTGACGCTTTGGGTCTTGTCCCAGGCCAGTCGCATCCGCCAGGGGACCGGCACGCGGGTGATCGGCGGCGCGCCAGGCGGCCCATAGAACGCCCGCATCGCCGACTGATCGCCAGTGTCGCGCGGCCAGTTCTGCGGGTTGGCGTCCGAAGGCTCGTCATCGCGCCAAGGTCGCGGCAGGTTGCCGGTGTCCAGAAGCTGCACCAGCTGATCATAGGCCTCTTGCGTCACCGGGCCCCAGAAGCCGTCGACCGGGTCGCAATCGATGCCCTTGTCCTTGCAGAGCAGCTGGAACAGCATCACCTCGCGTCGGCGCGCCGGGAAGCCCGTGGCCCCGGCCGGGATCTCGGCCATGCGGCGCTGCAGGGCCGTCAGAACGGCGGCGTCCAGCGCAGGAGAACCCGCTCCGTCCACCGCGCCCGCAAACAGCCCCAAACCCTTCAGATGTGTCTGAACCACAAGAACGGCGCGCTTGAGCATCGCAATCTCCCTGAAAAATGTCTCATTTTGTAAAGAAGGGTCAGAAGTCTGTTGGGACTGCGATCACGCCTGACCGGTATTTCTCGGACCGGGTCCAGCGCGGCGCCCCGCCCTGCGCCAGCGGGTTGAACGGTGCCACCTCGATATTGTCCCGGGCAATCAT
The DNA here is from genome assembly GCA_041752895.1 of Tabrizicola sp. GTDB lineage: Bacteria > Pseudomonadota > Alphaproteobacteria > Rhodobacterales > Rhodobacteraceae > Tabrizicola. Next base: position 4,384 of record JBGSVS010000433.1, on the reverse strand, counting down.
CTCGCGCATCGAATGGGCCTCGACGACATCGCCACGGCGGCCGGGGAACACGTGATAGCCCGCATGGGCGATGCCGACGAAGAAGGGCACTGTCTTGAAGGCCGCAGGCTCGGTCTTCTTGAACCCCACCAGCTTGGTCGCGTTGTCGATCTTTGCGTCGTAGTAGGTGGCTTTGTTCACCGCACTAGCATGACGCAAGACATGCCCGCCCCAGACCGGCATCCACTTCCGCCCGGGTTTCAGCGGGTTCAGCGCCTGATCCTCGGCATCCCAGGCCGCGTTCTGGCTGGGATCGGGGTTCCAGTAATACAGTTTCCAGCCCAGCTGCTGCAGCATGATCTGCAGGTCAGTGCCGTAAAGCTTGTTGTCGATCTTCAGCTGAGCGTGAATTTTCTTCCAGGTGTTCTGCATGCCGGTCGCATTGAAGCCACGCTCGCAGGCCTGCATCGCCAGAACAATACAGGCCGTAGCGACCTGCTGATCGACCAGAAACTCCGGTTTGCGGAACTTGCGCAGCTGCGCCATGCGCCGTTCCCGGGTCCTGTGCTCGGGCTTGCGCTCGCCGTAGTACTTCGACACGCCCCACTTGTTGAAGAACGCGACGTGGTCGGTGAAGACCCAGTCCAGGAAATCCGCCGCGACATCGGTGAACACGTCCAGCGTGTCGCGGTGCTTGCGGATCTCGGCGGTCGAGAACATCCCCTTCGGTACGGATGAGGCCATGAACCAGGCTCCTCTCTTGCTGTGCTGAAAAAACGTCGAACAATGCCGCAAGATTAGCACCGAAGGCGCAACAATGACAGTCTGGAATGCCGACTGATCCCGCGCCGCCGCCCCAAGCTTCTTGCCCCCTCCCCCCCACTCCCGTAAACAGACCCCAAGTCACCGCAGGAGGGCCCCATGCGCCGCGTCGTCATCACCGGGATCGGGATCGTCTCGTCCATCGGCAACTCTGCCGCCGAGGTCGAAGCCTCGTTGCGCGCCGGGAAGTCCGGCATCGTCTTCGCGCCCGACTATGCCGAACAGGGCTTTCGCTGCCGGGTCCATGGCCAGCCGAACATCGTGCTGGAAGACCACATCGACAAGCGCGACCTGCGCTTCATGGGGGATGGTGCCGCCTATACCTTCATCGCGATGGACCAGGCAGTGAAGGACTCCGGCCTTGCGCCCGAGGACATCTCGAACGACCGCACCGGGATCATCGTCGGCTCCGGCGGCCCGTCCACCAAGTCCTTCTTCAAGGCCCACAACATCGTCCGCGAAACCGGCAGCCCCAAGCGCATCGGCCCCTTCGGCGTGACCAAGGGCATGTCTTCGACCGTCTCGGCCTGCCTTGCCACCCCGTTCAAGATCCGCGGCGTGAACTACTCGATCACCTCGGCCTGCTCGACCAGCGCCCACTGCATCGGCAACGGCACCGAACTCATTCAGATGGGCAAGCAGGACATCGTCTTTGCCGGCGGCGGGGAAGAACTCGACTGGACGCTCTCCTGCCTCTTCGACGCGATGGGCGCGATGTCGTCCAAGTACAACGATACCCCCGACCGCGCCTCGCGCAGCTATGATGCCAACCGCGACGGGTTCGTCATCGCGGGCGGCGGCGGCATCGTCGTGCTGGAGGAGCTGGAACACGCCCTCGCGCGCGGCGCCAAGATCTACGCCGAGGTTACCGGCTATGGTGCCACCTCGGACGGCTACGACATGGTGGCCCCCAGTGGCGAAGGCGGCGAACGCGCGATGCGGCTGGCGCTGTCGACCCTCCCGAAAGACCGCAAGATCGACTACATCAACAGCCATGGCACCAGCACGGTTGTCGGCGACGTGACCGAGGTCGACGCAATCCGCCGCGTCTTCGGCAAGGGGTCCACACCCCCGATCGCCTCAACCAAGTCGCTGACCGGCCACTGCCTCGGCGGCGCGGGCGTGTGGGAGGCGATCTATTCGCTGATCATGCTGAACGGCAACTTCATCGCGGCTTCGGCCAACGTGGAAACGCTGGACCCCGCGCTCGATGCGTCCGAGATCGTGACCACGATGCGCGACGGCGTCCAGTTGGACTCTGTCCTGTCGAACTCCTTTGGCTTCGGCGGCACCAATGCCACCCTCGTCATGTCGAAATACCAGGGTTAGGAGCCAGCATGGCCGATCTGATGAAAGGCAAGCGCGGGCTTGTCATGGGCGTGGCCAACGAACGCTCGATCGCCTGGGGCATCGCTTGCGCGCTGGCTGCCGAAGGCGCAAGCCTTGCCTTCTCCTATCAAGGCGAAGCCTTCGGCAAGCGGGTCGAACCCCTCGCCGCGAGCGTCGGGTCGGATTTCCTGATCGACGTCGATGTGACCAACGAGGAAAGCCTTGACGCCTGCTTTGGCGAAATCGGCCGCCGCTGGGGGTCGCTGGATTTCGTCATCCACGCCATCGCCTTTTCCGACAAGGCCGAACTGACCGGCCGCTTCATCAACACGACCAAGGGCAACTTCCTGAACTCGCTGAACATTTCCTGCTTCAGCTTCATCGACGTCGCCCGCCGTGCCGAAAGCCTGATGCCGAACGGTGGCAGCCTGATCACCCTGACCTTCCAGGGGTCGAACAAGGTGGTGCCGAACTACAACGTGATGGGCGTGGCCAAAGCGGCGCTGGAATCGGCCACCCGCTATCTGGCCAACGACCTTGGGCCGCAGGGCATTCGCGTCAACGCGATCTCGCCCGGCCCGATGAAGACCCTCGCCGGGGCGGCCATCGGCGGGGCCCGCGCCACCTACCGCCATACCGAGGCGAACACCCCCCTGCGGTCAAACGCGACGCTTGAGGCCATCGGCGGCACCGCCGTCTGGCTCTGCTCGGACTATGGCGCCTGCACCAGCGGAGAAATCATCCACGTTGACGGCGGCTACCACGTCCTTGGCATGCCGCAGGCCGACAACCTTTGACCGACGCGCGGCCCGCCTACATCACGGCGGAGCCCCCTTCCGGGCCGAAGTTTTCGGTCTGCGCGCTGGTCCAGTCGCAGGACCGCTTCGACCGCCTGATCGCGTCCTTTGTCCGTCTTGGTTTTACTGCCGCGACGACCGAGTTTCTTGCAGCCGACAACCGGGCGGGCAACCAGTTTGACGGCTATTCCTGGCAAGGCCCGCTTCTGGCGCAGGCGCGCGGTCGCTATGTGATCTTCTGCCACGACGACATCGAACTGATCGACCAGGGCCATGACGACCTATCGGCGCTCTTGGATGATCTGACCGCGCGCGACCCGATGTGGCTTTTGGCCGGTATCGCCGGGGGCCGGTTCCGCCCGGCGACACACTCCCGGCTGATGCTGACCTTCCACATCAGTGACATCTACGGACAGGACCGCCGTCGCGGAGCGATGCCAGCGCAAGTCGAGACGCTGGATGAATGCTTCATCCTGATGCGCCACGCACGGCCCGTGCTGCCGTCAACGGACCTGTCGGGCTTCCACTTCTACGGCCCCGACCTCTGTCTGCAGGCAGAGCTTCAGGGCGGCAGCGCCTGGGCCATCGACTTCCACCTGCGCCACCACGGTCGCGGCACCAAGGGCGAAAGCTTTGCCGATTGCCGCGACCGGTTCATCGCCAAATATGCCCGCATCTTCCCGGGCCGGTCCCTGCACTGCACGACGGGCCTCGTCACTTTGCCCGCCGAAACCCCGTAGGTCGGGCTTCAGACCGACTCGCCCTAGAGCACCAACCCGACACGCCCCGTCGCGCGGTAACCAGCCGCAGGATCGCCCGCGAGCACCAGCGTTTGCGCGGCAAGCTCGACCTCGGAACTGTCCCGGAAGATCCCGTCGCGCTTCAGGCTGACCCCGTCGATGGTCTGCACGCTTGCGGCGTAAAGCGGATTGGCGGCATAGACCGCGCGGCAGTCCGCCTCGGGCAGCGCGAATTGCGAGGTCAGCAGGGCCGCCTTGCCCGAAACAGCCATTTCCGCGCCGGTGAAAACCTCGAAGTGGATATGCGGCCAGCGGCCCGGATAGCAGGCCGGAAAGACCGTGGTGAACCGCACCACGCCGTTCGCATCGCTGATCGCGACCCCGCGCAGGTAGTTGCGGTCCTCGGCCCCGTAGATCGAATAGACGCCTTCGGCATCGCATTGCCAGGCGTAGACCGCCATCCCGCCAAGGGGCGCGCAGGCGTTCTTCACGTCGACCAGCGTGATCTCCATGTTGACCGGAACACCGTCGGCCACCGGCGTCAGCCCGCCGATCGAGGTGCGGATATCCTCACGGATCACGCCTGCTTCGGTCAGGATGTTGACAGCCTGTCCCTCGCGCACGTTGGTCCCGTCCGCCGGGAACGGACCTTCGGTTTCCGCCGGCAGGGCCACGCAGACTGCACCATCGGCGCCCGTGCCCGTGACGGTCTCTGCC
>JBGSVS010000432.1:0-1978 GCA_041752895.1 Tabrizicola sp. | reverse complement strand
GGTGGCGCTGGCAAGCGGCGGCACCGAGGTCCGCGCAGTCGGGATCGAACTGGCCCCGTCCGAGCGGCAAGTGGACCTGTCGATCAGCTATGCCGTGCCGATGAGCGACAAGTCGGAGTTGATGATGGAACTGGTCCGGGCCGAGAACTACGGCAACATCGCGGGTGCCTCGGACAGCGCGGCAGTCATCGGGATGAAGTGGTCGTTCTAAACTGACCTTGGGCGGGGCCTTCGGGCCCTGCCGTCAGGCAAAAAGCTCGTGCGCAAGCTCCAGCGCGCTGACGAGCGCGTCGACCTCCTCTACCGTGTTGTAAAGCCCGAACGAGGCCCGGCAAGAGGCGGTGATCCCCAGATGCTCCATCAGCGGCATCGCGCAGTGGGTCCCGGCGCGAACGGCAATGCCGCGCTTGTCGAGGATGGTCGAGATGTCGTGGGCATGCGCCGCACCGTCCAGCGTGAAGCTAAAGATTGCGCCCTTGGTGGCGGAATTTCCCTGCACGTTCAGCCAGTTGAGGCCTGCCAGCCGGTCGCGAGCATAGTCACGAAGGGTGCTTTCATGGGCCGCGACATTGGCCATGCCAAGCCCGGTCAGATAGTCCAGCGCCACGCCTAGGCCGATCTGCTGTACGATGCCGGGGGTCCCGGCTTCGAACTTCATCGGGGGGTCGTTCCAGGTGACGGTATCGCGCGTCACCTCGCGGATCATGTCGCCGCCGCCAAGGAAGGGGCGCATCTCGGCCTGGCGGTCGCGACGGATATAGATGCCGCCTGACCCCGAGGGCCCGTAAAGCTTGTGCCCGGTGACGGCATAGAAGTCGCAGCCGATGGCCTGGACGTCGACCGGCATGTGAACGGCGGCCTGTGATCCGTCGACCAGCACCGGCACGCCCTTTTCGCGCGCGCCCCGGCAGATCGCGGCCACGTCGACCACGGTGCCAAGGACATTGGACATGTGGGTCACGGCTATCAGCCTCGTCTTCGGCCCGATCGCGTCCAGCACGGCCTGCGGGTCAAGATCGCCGTTTGCGTCGACATCCACCCACTTCAGCACCACCCCCTGCCGTTCGCGCAGGAAATGCCAGGGAACGATGTTGGCGTGATGCTCCATCACCGAAAGGACGATCTCGTCCCCCGGCTGCAACCGGGGCGCGGCCCAGGCGTAGGAAACCAGATTGATCGCCTCGGTCGTGCCGGTGGTGAAGACGATCTCTTCCTCGGACGCGGCGTTCAGGAAGCGGGCGAGGATGCCACGGGTCGCTTCATACTTTTCGGTCGCAAGGTTGGACAGGTAGTGCAAGCCACGGTGAACATTGGCATATTCCTGGGCATACCCCTTCGTCACCGCATCGATCACAACCTGCGGCTTCTGCGCCGAAGCGCCGTTGTCGAGGTAGACCAAGGGCTTGCCGTTCACCTGCCGCGACAGGATCGGAAAGTCGGCGCGGATCGCCTGGACGTCATACATTCACAAAGGCCTCCGGCCCGAGGATCAGGATGAACAGCACAGCCAGCACGAAGCCTGCCGCAAGACCGGTCAGCACCATGCCCACGAAGACCAGCCCGCGTGAGACAAAGCCGTGCAGTTCGGCGATGAAATTGGTGAGAAGCCAGAAATAGACGACAAAGCTGACCAGGGCGATCAGCGCCGCAAGGCCTGGCAGGATCGGGGCCACGACAAGCTGCGCCAGCTGGAAGCCCAGCATCAGCGCCTGCAGCCAGACGACGATCAACAGGGCGTCCGGAAGGCTTCCCCTGCCACCAAAGGCACGCCCGACCCGGTAGATCAAGAGGACCGAGAGGACAAGGAAACCCCATTGCAGGACGGCCGTCCGAAACGGGCTGCCCAGCATGAAGGCCGTGACGGGATCAGGCGCTGGCGTCCCGTCCCCGACCTGCAGGCTGATCAAAAGCGCGGACAGGACGGCGACCAGCAACAGGCCTGCGGTCCGGGCGGCCAGCGGCACGCCTTCAGCCAGCA
>JBGSVS010000431.1:0-11056 GCA_041752895.1 Tabrizicola sp. | reverse complement strand
GGTCAGCCTGGCCGATCGTGTCGATCTGGGTCGCGAACCACGAAGCCGGCCCGCCCCCGCCTGCGCTGGCCGAGGATGCAATCATCCTGCGACCAGAGTTTGACCCAAGGCCGCACAAGCTGCCGCCGGGTGGCGGAGCCTTTGTCGCCGGGCTTCTGGCCGGGCAACGGCTTGAAAATGCGGTCGGTGAGGCCGGGCCTGATCTGGACCTGCCCGCGGTCCTTGGGGTGTTGATCGCGGGTAAGGCAATTACAGGAGTTTCGGAATGAAAGCGTTGTTTGACCTGCATGCGCGGGCCGCCCGATTTGCGGATGATCAGGCGGACTGGTTGTTGCCAACGCTTGCGCGACTGGTCTTCGCCGCAGTGCTGTTCGGCTATTTCTGGGCTTCGGCGCTGACCAAGCTGGACGGTCCGTTCACGCCGTCGCTTGGGGCCTATGCGCAGATCTTTCCGAAGGTCTTCGAGGCCGCAGGCTTTGACGTCGCGCAGATGGGGCTGTGGCACAGTCTGGTGGCGCTGGCCGGGGCCTGGGCCGAGTTCGCCTTGCCGGTCCTGATCCTTGTCGGGCTTTTCACCCGGCTTGCGGCGCTTGGGATGGCGGGGTTCGTGGTGGTGCAAAGCCTGACCGACATCTACGGCCACGGGGCGGCTTCGGGGGCCCTGTTCGACCGCGTCTCGGATTCGCTGATTTTGGACCAGCGGGCGCTCTGGATGCTGATGCTGGCGGTGCTGGTCCTGAAGGGCGCGGGGCCCCTTTCGGCGGATCGGCTGCTTGGGGTTGAGCGCACTCGCCTTGCGGCTTGATTTTCGGCGAATCCTAGGCATCATCGCCTGAGTGACGACAGAATTCCTGCACGGCTCTCGGAACGAAGCCCTGGAAGTCCTGGTTGCACGGCCTGCGGTAATGGCGCCGCAGGGGGTTCTGAGAGGAGAAGCGGCATGCCGACGGGCACCGTGAAGTGGTTCAATTCGACCAAGGGCTATGGCTTCATCGCGCCGGATGACGGCGGCAAAGACGTGTTCGTGCACATCTCGGCGGTGGAGCGTGCGGGGCTGAAGGGCCTGTCCGACAACCAGAAGATCGGCTACGAGCTGCAGTCGGGCCGCGACGGCAAGCAGTCGGCGGGCGATCTGCGGCTCTTGTGATCTAGGCGGTCAGCGCGGCTTCGGTTGCGCTGTCCCACCCGAGGAACCAGCGCTCCCCGTCCTGGACGACCGGCCGTTTCATCACGGTCGGCTGCGCGGCGATCTGCGCCTCGGGGTCGGAGGCTTTCAGGAAATCGTTGAACGACCGGTAGGTGGTGGACTGCTTGTTCACCGCGAGGTCGCCGAATTCGTGGGTGATGGCCTCGATCTCGGCCTGGGTAAGCGGGGTGGCCCGGATGTCGCGGAAGGTGACGTCCTTGCCGGCGGACTGGAGGGACTTCAGGGCCTTCTTGCAGGTGTCGCAGGTGGAGATGCCGTAGAGGATCATTTGGGCCTTCCTGTCCACGGTGGACATTTTCGGATTTTCGATTGATGTCAATCGCTTGTGCGTGGGCGTTTACCGATTGGTAACACATGCCCGCGCCCAAGAAAATGGGGGCCGCAAAGGCCTTCAGCCGTGGATCATCCGGGTGATTGTGACCCCTGCCCAGGCGGAAAAGGCGGTAAGGGTCCCGCCCCAAAGCGTGTCGGTCGCGACCATCGTCCAGTGCCAGTCCTTCATGATGCTCCATGAGGTGAACTCATAGGTGCCATAGGCCATCAGGCCGATGATGAGCGCGGGAAGCAGGATCGGCGCGCCGGTTTTCAGCGCGGGGAGGGAGACGAGGTAGACCAGCCCGGCCACATAAGCGAGGTAGAAGAGGGCTGCGGGGGCGAGGCGGATCGGCTCGGCCATCAGGGGGCCGATGTGGCGGGTGAAGAGGGGCTTCATCACCAGCGTCAGCATGATCGCGTCGAGGATCAGGAAGACGGCTGCGGTGGCGGCGTAGAGGGTGAGGGTCATGGAGGGCTCCCGTTTGGGGGGAGGTAGGGCGATTGGGCGTGAGGGGTAGGGTGCGCTACAGCGTACCATCCGTCCGGTCATTCAGCGCCGCGAAGAGGTCGTCGAAGGACCCGTAGCCGGGGTGCGACGGATCGGCCCATTCGGGATGGGCGAGTTCGGCGGGGATCAGGTAGGCCACGACCTCGGAGCTTTTCAGGATGGCCGTCGGTTGCCCCTTGGCCCGCGCCAGGACTTTGTGCGGCTCACGCAGTTCGGTCATCGTGGCGATGTGGGGGGTGAGGAGGCGGGTCATGGCGGTTGTGTCCTGTGATGTGCGGTGGAATGTATATTATAATGTGGGTTTTGGCAAGATGGAGGCTGGCTAACGCGGTGTTAACCAAGGGGTAGGCATCGTGGCGCCATGTCTGCTTATGTCCGTCCCAAAGTGCCCGGCGCTTGTGTCTTCTTCACGGTCAATCTGGTGGACCGGGGGGCGGATACATTGGTTCGGCATGTCGATGTGTTGCGGCAGGCGGTGGCGGTGACGCGGGCCAAGCGGCCGTTCGGGATTGATGCGTGGGTGGTGTTGCCGGACCATATGCATTGCGTGTGGACGTTGCCGGAAGGTGATGCGGATTTTTCCAACCGGATGAGCGAGATCAAGGGGCGGTTCACGAAGGGATTGCGTAGGTCGGGGCCTGCCCCGACTCTTCCACCAAGGAATTCGTACGGCGCGCGAGGTGGTCGGGAAAGAGTCGGGGCAGGCCCCGAAGAAAGAGTCGGGGCAGGCCCCGACCTACGGGACGAAGCGCCCATCTGGCAAAAGCGGTTCTGGGAGCATCACATCCGGGATGACCGGGATTTCGCGGAGCATGTGCGGTATTGTTGGATCAACCCGGTGAAGCACGGGTTGGTCGGGCATCCGCGGGAGTGGCCGTTTTCGTCATGGCACCGGGATGCGGGTGGGGCGGTATCGTAGGGCGGTGTTCACCCCGCCGATATGTGGGCAAGAGTCGGAGTTCCCCACCATGCGGCCGTGGGAGGCGTGGTGTGGGGGCGATATTGGGGTGGAAGTTTGGTGGGGTGGAACATAACCCTACGTTTGCAGTGGGTGGTGGGTTGGCACCTACCCCACACTTGCGTCACTTGCTCCCTACGCCGGCAAGACAATCCATGAGACATCATATACCGTTGCGAGTACCTGCTGGATGATCTTGACAGGACGCTGATCCTCCAGTCGCACCGCACCCTGCGGCCTCTCTCGTTCAATTTCTGCATCCAGCTTTTCCCTGCGGACGGACGACTTGCTCCTTTCACTCAAGAATTCTGCGAAATCCTCTAGTGACTCCGAAGTTACTTCAGACTCCTTAAGTGCTTCTTTGTCGCGAGTTCCGCGTGGGGACTCAGAAAATGAACGGACTTCGGAATGAAGGAAGCGTTGCATTCCGTCGCCCGAATAAGTGATGTGATGCGATTCATGGTCATTGATTCGTCCAACTTCGATAGGATCGAGCCAAAGTGATCTATCGCATATTTCCAGGCCTTCATATGCTTGTCGCAAGTCAATTGTACGGTTAAAGATAGGAGCGCAGTAGAAAGCATTACCTTGATTGGCGGCTAAATCATGCAGCACATTGTGCTGATGCGTATCTACCGGAAATCGAAAGTAGGGGCCGCCATGTGCGTTATAGAATCTTGCATTTCGTCCAGCTCTTGAGCCGGCGAAATGAACAATCTTGTGCTGGAGAAAGAGTGACCGAACAACCCCAAGTTGCATCAGCTGAAACTCAACATCATAGCCCAAATCCTTCTCTTCGTTTTGAGAGGGAATGCTAGGGTGAGTTGCCAGTATACCGGCATTCAACCTACAATACTCAGCATTGTAGCAGAACTCGAATGTCCGTTCACTGAATGCTGAGTACATTGGATCTCGCTCCTATATTCATTCCGTTGAAAATACCCCCTCAAACTCCCGCCACTCGCCCTTCGACATGCCGGAGGTCTCCTGTGTTACCGTCTCACCCGTTAACATTCTCTTAACCACCGCAATCGCCTTCGCAGACAAAGTCACTCCCCCCATCCGGTAGTCCTCGAACGCCCCATAGGCCAGCGGCACCCAGTCGCGCACGGTGGCCGCAATCGCCTCGGCGTAGACGCGGATTTCGTATTGGGCGTGGGGATCGGCCCTCAGCCTCAGGAAGTGGAAGAGGTTGTGCAGGTCGACCTTCCAGTACCACTGGGTGTAGATGTTGGCGGGCAGGTTCATCCGGGCAAGCTCTCGCGCGAGGCCTTGTTGGCCGTCTTGCGAGAGCATCGCCTCGTAATGGTCATAGGCGCGGTTGGCGTCGGATTTCAGAAGGTCGAGGACGCGGGCGGCTTCTTCGCCGGTCAGGACCTCGCCCCGGCCCTGGTTGTTGACGGTGGACTGGGCGGCAAGCTGGTCGGGGGCGGGGATGTAGAACTCACGATCCAGGATCGAGTAGCGGGCGGAGTATTCGTTGACGTTGGCGGTGCGGTGGCGGATCCACTGGCGGGCGACGAAGACGGGGAGTTTGACGTGGAGCTTGACCTCGCACATCTCGAACGGGGTGGAGTGCCAGTGGCGCATGAGGTAGCGGATCAGGCCTTCGTCGTTCTGGACGTGCTTGGTGCCCGCCCCATATGACACGCGGGCGGCCTGGACGATGGCCGCGTCGTCGCCCATGTAGTCGATGACGCGGATGAAGCCGTGGTCAAGGACAGGGTGGGCGCGGTAGAGATGCGCCTCCATCCCTTCGGAGACGGCGCGGAGGGTCTGGCGGGGGGTCTGCCTTGCGGCCTCAATCTCGGCGAGTTGGTCGGGGGTGAGCATGGCGGCCCTTCAGGTTGTGGCGAGTCGAGGTCTACTATAGCTTGGGGTTAGGGCGGGTGATACCGCAAGATGGATGGAGAGCGAGATGATCAAGTATCTGCACACGATGGTTCGGGTGAAGGATCTGGAGGCGTCGATGGCGTTCTACCGGCTGCTGGGGCTGGAGGAGACGCGGCGGTATGACAATGAGGGCGGGCGGTTCACGCTGGTGTTCATGGCACCCCCCGGCCAGCCAGAGTGCCCGGTGGAGCTGACGTATAACTGGGATGGCGACGAGGGGCTGCCGTCGGACGGGCGGCACTTCGGGCATCTGGCCTATGAGGTGGACGACATCTACGCGACCTGCGCGCATCTGCAGGCGAATGGTGTGCTGATCAACCGGCCGCCGCGGGACGGGCGGATGGCGTTTGTGCGCAGCCCTGACAACGTGTCGGTGGAGCTGTTGCAGGCGGGCGAGGCGAAGGCTGCGGCAGAGCCATGGGCCAGCATGGGCAACACCGGGCACTGGTAAAACGAAACGGCCCGCCCCGGGGTGGGGCGGGCCGCTTTTCGGGTGGACCGGCCTTAATTCGTGGCGGCCGGGGCAGGCGAGAGCGAGGAGATGAAGGCCCAGACGTTCTTGGCGTCTTCTTCTTTCGGGAGCTTGAAGCTCATCTTGGTCTTGGCGGCCTTGTCGCCGGTCTTTTCCTTCAGGAACTTGGCCGGATCGGCAACGTAGGTCACGAAGTCGGCCTCGTTCCAGGTGAAGCCCGAAGCGCCGACGGCGACGATGGATTCGCCGTACTTGAACTCGGGGTAGGTGCCGGCGGTGCGGCCGGGCAGGCCGAAGAGGTTCGGGCCGGTCTTCGAGTTCTTGCCGGCCAGCACTTCGCCCGCCTCGTTGGCGACGACGTGGCAGGTCTGGCACTTGGCGAAGACCTTTTCGCCGGCGGCGGCATCGCCCGTGGGCGCGTCCTGCGCGAAGGCAGGGGCGGCAAGAAGGGCGAGTGCTGCGGCGGTAAGCTTAAGTTTCATGGGTTCCTCCCGGGTATTGACGCCGGCATCAAATGCTTTGCCGCCGGAAAAAGGCAAGGGGATTTGCGACACTTCGGCGCGATCTGGCTCTTCAGGCCACCGCGTGGGCGATGGCGCAGCGGCTCCAGAGCGAGGAGAGCGCGGTGATGAGATGGGCGATATCCTCGGCCGAGTGGAGCGGGCCGGGCGTGATGCGCAGCCGCTCGGTTCCCTTGGGGACGGTGGGGTAGTTGATCGGCTGGACGTAGATGCCCCAGTCGGCCATCAGCATGTCCGAGATCATCCGACATTTCACCGGGTCGCCGATCATCACTGGGATGATGTGGCTTTCGTTCGCCATGTGCGGGATGCCCTTGGCGTCAAGCTGGGTGCGGACCTGGGCCACGTTGGCTTTCTGGCGGGCGCGTTCCTGGGTGGAGGCCTTCAGGTGCTTGACCGAGGTCTGTGCGGCCGCCGCGCAGGCCGGGGGCAGGGCGGTGGTGAAGATGAAGCCCGAGGCAAAGCTGCGGACGAAGTCGATCAGGTCAGCGCGGGCGGTGATGTAGCCGCCGACGACGCCGAAGGCTTTGCCAAGCGTGCCTTCGATCACGTCGATGCGGTGGGCAAGGCCGCGTTCTTCGCTGACGCCTCCACCGTGGGGGCCATACATGCCGACGGCGTGGACTTCGTCGATGTAGGAGAGGGCACCGTGGGCCTCGCAAACCTCGACGATTTCACGGATCGGGGCGATGTCGCCGTCCATCGAGTAGACGGATTCAAAGGCCACGATCTTCGGGCGGTCGCCGACGGCCTTAAGCTTGCGGTCAAGGTCGCGCCAGTCGTTGTGCGTCCACAGCACCTTGTCGGCGCGGGAATGGCGGATGCCTTCGATCATCGAGGCATGGTTCTTTTCGTCCGACAGGATAACCGCGTTCGGGATCTGTGAACCAAGGGTCGAAAGTGCTGCCCAGTTCGAGACGTAGCCCGAGGTGAAGAGGAGAGCGCCTTCCTTGCCGTGCAGGTCGGCAAGTTCCTGTTCCAGCATGACGTGGTGGTGGTTGGTGCCCGAGATGTTGCGGGTGCCGCCCGCGCCGGTGCCGCAGGTTTCCACGGCTTCGACCATCGCGGCCACCACGTCGGGGTGTTGGCCCATGCCGAGGTAGTCGTTCGAGCACCAGATCGTCACCTCTTCCTTGGTCCCGTCGGCACGGTGGCGTTCAGCCTTGGGGAAACTGCCGCAGCGTTTTTCCAGATCGGCGAAGACGCGGTAGTTGCCTTCGGTTTTCAGGGCGGTGAGGCGGTCTTGGAAATAGGTGGCAAAGTCCATGGAACTGCTTCCTGTCAGGTGTCGTGTTTCGTTGGTTGGACGCTGGGGGCTTCGGGAAGCATCCAGCGCCAGAGTTTCTGGTCGGGGATCGGCAGCACCATGAAGAGATGCTCGATCAGGGCAAGAGCGGTAAGAACGGCGAGCAGAAGGTAGCCGATGAAGTTGGCGTCTTCGGTCGCATGGGCGGCCTGGGCGGCCCACCAGCCTGTCGCCAGCGCGAGGGCCGCGACCGAAAGCGGCAGGAGTGCCGTCATCGGTGCCTTGCGGAAATGGCTGGCCAGATGGGCGAGAGGGCGGGGCAGGAATTCGGTGTTGATGCGCGGCGCGCCGAGGAAGAGGTTCAGCTTGGCCGAGACGCGCGCGAAGAACAGCGTGGCGAAGGTCAGCGCCGAGAACGGGTTCGGAGCGTTCAGCGTCAGGTGGGTAAGCGCAAGGAGCCCCGCGATAAGGGCAAACTCGTGCCAGAGGATCGAGCCCACCGCACGCCAGACCCGTTCGGGCAGTTTTGCGCCAGGCGGGCAAAGCTCGCGGTGCGGGCCGGTGACGATGCCGGACAGGAAGGCAAGCTCGATCCAGCCCCAGAAGGCGAGGGCCGACAGGAACCCGCCGTAGACGGAGCCGACCGTCAGCGTGCTGACCGAGGCATGGGCCCCGACAGCGCCGCCGACCAGAAGTGGCAGGCCAAGAAGGACGGACCAGAGGTGGTCATCCGGTCCGCCCAGATCGGCCTTGCGCACGCGCCAGAGGATCAGCCCGGTCGAGGCCCACCAGAGGAAGATGGCAGACAGGGCGATGATCCAGGGATTAGTCATGTGCGGCACCCCCGAAGGGATGCCGCACAGGATGCCGGGACGCGCCCATCCCGCACCCTACCTTCCGCCGAAGCGGTGGTATGATGGTGTTCGGTCAATACGACGGCTCCAGCCGCACGTTGGCGGGGAGGTCGTGGCGTTTGACCGGAATTGTGTAGAGGCTGACGAAGGTGATCGCGGCTTTTGCACCAAGCGCCCATGACTTCAGCTTGCCCGCGATGCCGCCCTGCCGCTTGGACGCATCCATCGCGATGAAGGTGCGGTTCATCCGTTGCAGGCCGGGGAGCCAGCGCGGGTGGTCGATGTTCAGCTCTATCGGGAAGATCTGCCGCGCGATGGTCGAGGTCTTGCGGAAGACCTCTTGGTCATACCAGCTGATGTCGACGCCGAGGGCCTTGTGGAATTCAGGCCGGGCATGATCGCGGACCCACATCGTCGAATAGACGGCGGTGAGGAAGAACTTGATCCAGAGCTTGTTGACAAAGCCGTTGGTCAGCTTGGGGTCGGTCTTCATGATCAGCGCGAAGGCCTCGCCGTGGCTGAACTCGTCGTTGCACCATTCGCGGAACCACTTGAAGATCGGGTGGAAGCGGTGTTCGGGATGCGCTTCGAGGTGCCGGAAAATCGTGATGTAGCGGGCGTAGCCGATCTTTTCCGACAGGTAGGTGGCGTAGTAGATGAACTTCGGGCGGAAGTAGGTGTACTTCTTGGCCTTGGTCAGGAAGCCGAGGTTCACGGCAACGCCAGCCTCACGCAGGGCGTCGTTGATGAAGCCGGCGTGGCGGGCCTCATCTCGGGCCATGTAGTTGAACAGCTCGCAGATGTCGGGGTTCGAGCCGCGGCGCTTCATTTCCTTGTAAAGGACGCAGCCACTGAATTCTGCGGTGCAGGACGACACCAGAAAGTCGATGAATTCACGCCGCAGCGGGGCGGGCATGTCGGCCCAGTTGGCATCCCATTCGGCGTTCTTCTTGAAATGGCCCTTGTTCGGGTCCGATTTCATCTGGGCGATCAGCTTGTCCCATTCGGCGCGCACCGGAGTGACGTCGAGACGGTCCATCTCGTCGAAGTCGGTGGTGTAGAAACGCGGGTTTAGCAGCGTCGTTTCCGTCGCCATCGCGGTGGTGTCGACGGTGGGTTCGACGATCAGGTCGGCATCCGGGTTTTCCGGATAGAGGTCCATCGGGGTGGCGTTCATAGACGGATCTCCTCGGAAAAGGAGAATTCGCACAGCTCCATGAAGCCGAAGTCGCCGGTCATCCGGGTCCAGAGCCGTTCGGGCAAGGTGGCACGGGTGATGGTGGCGGTGCGGTCCTCGACAATGACCTCGCCGTAAGCGGCCAGGACCGGCGCGCCGTGGACGAGCACTTCGTCACCGGGATAGACGACGGCGCCGTTGTTGAAGCGGACGTGGGCATGCAGGCTTTCGAAGCGGTGACTGACTTCGACGGTGCAGGGCACGATTTCCTTCGCTTTGGTGAAGATACCCATGATTTTGTTCCCTTATTTTTGACGCATGAGCCGCTCTACGGCAGCTTTGTTGTCACCACCGAAGGCGTAAAGTTCGATCGACGCCCCCGAGGCCGGGTCTTCGGCCACAAGGCGGCCGTTGTCATACTGGACGATGCGGATCGGCGGGTTGCCTTCCACGCGGGCCACGGTGCGGGCGCGCTGGATGGCGTTCTGGATCACGGTGACAAAGCCGCCGTGGTCCATGTCGGCGATGAGGGTGCCATCGGCGGAATAGACCGTGACAGCCTGGGCCGAGCGGCCTTCAAGGATCAGTTCGCGCACGGAGATAACCTTGCCCGGGGCCGGCATGCCGGTAGGCGGGCGGTCAGTGAGGACCGCGAAGGAGGTGATCGCAAGCGCCGAGAGGGCAAGGCCGAGCATCGCCCAGAGAAGCGTCCGCGGGATCATCTCGCGTTCGGTCGACGGGCGCTCGGCGAGGGCTTTCATGTAGGACATGTCGGCCCCCTATTCCGCAGCCAGCGCGCTTGAGGGCGCGAAGGAGACGACGGGTTCGTTGATGCGGGTTTGCGCGGCGTCGGACAGGATCCGGGCCACCCGGGCGGCATCGGGGATGCAGCGGAAGGCGGGCTGGACCTTGCGGGTCAGGCCGGGCCGCAGGTGCGGCCAGAGCGCGAGGTAAGAGATGTGCTGACCCTCGACCAGTTCCAGCGCGATGGTGCCGGTGCCGGTCATCGGGCGGGTGGAGAGGGACGCAGAGGCGACCTTGGTGAAGGGGACGTTCCAGGTCACCTGAAGTGCTGCCCCGATGCGCAGGATTACCCGGTTCGTGGTGATCGAATAGATCGCGGCCTTTGCGGATGCGCGGGCCAGGAGACGGATCAGGCCGTAGGCGACAAGCGCCAGGACCAGGTAGGGGGTGAAGACGGCGACGGACTGACCGAAGCCGCCATCCTGGAAGGCCATGCTGGCGCGCCAGACGGCGAGGACCAGAAGATAGCCGAAGACCCAATTGGCCTTGAACGCCTCACGCGCGAGGCTGGCGGGGTCGGGGGAGCCTTGCCAGAGGAGATCCTCTCCGGGTGGCAGGGGTTTTGGCAAGCCGGGTTGCGGCTCGAAGTCGAAGTCCTTGTCGTGGTCTGACATGGCAGACCCTTTCGCACTTGGGGTAAGACGAAGCGGCGCGGGCGCGCGCCGCTTCCCTTCGTCGTCAGAACCCGCGCTTGCGGCCCTTGGCATACATCCAGCCAGAGGCAACGTAGGCGGAAATCTTTTCTTCTTCCAGCTTGGTCACGCTGGTCTGGCTTTTCGTCGCCGGGATCGTGGCGAAGAGGTCCGAGGTGATCGCGTTCACACGCACCCGGTCGGCCCAGATCTTGGCCATGGTCATCGGGACCAGACGGGTGCCGCCGGAATTCAGGTCGATCTCAAGATACCGCACCAGCTGTTCCGGCACGTCGACCCACAGCTCTTTCACCCGACCGACGACTTCCAGGTCTCCGGCCTGCACCGGCAGACCGCGCGGATCGCGGCCGGCGCTGACGGCCATTCCGGTGACCTGCGCCATCGGCTGAAGTTTCGCGTGGCCGTGGGCGTCAAGCTCGGGCTCATCCCGGCGCGGCGCCCAGGAGGC
>JBGSVS010000430.1:0-1835 GCA_041752895.1 Tabrizicola sp. | reverse complement strand
CTGGCCGGACACCTCCAGCGACACGGCGGCAAGACGCAGGCGGTCGGCCATGATGGTCTGGCCGTCGCGGCCCATGAGGAAGGCAAGGAAGGCGGTGCCAAGGTCGGCGCGGGCGGCGGCGCGGGGGACGAGGCCCACGCGGCTGGTGACCACGGTGAAGTCTTTCAGAAGGACAACGCCTAGGTCCGGATTGGCGCGGGCGCGGGCGTCGGCATAAGAGCCGAGGATGTTGTAGCCCAGCGACAGGCGACCGTCTTCGACGCGGTCGATGATCTCGGCGCTGGTGGAAAAGGTCTGCAGTCCCGCGCGGCCCATGGCGGCGACCAGCGACCAGATGTCGGCGAAATGTTCGGCATCGCGGGCGAGGTAGAGGTAGCCGACTGCGGAAAGCCCGATGTCATAGGTGCCGATCCGGCCCTGCGCCTTGGGTCCTTTCAGCCAGTCGATGAGGTCCAACCGAGATTGCGGCGGGCCATCCGGGAACGAGGGTTTGTGCCAGACGAGGACGGCGGGTTCATAGGTCAGGGCAAAGGCCATGTCGCGCCAATTGGCCCAGTCGGGCCAGGCGCGGGCGAGGGGGACCTCGACGGGTTGGGCATAGCCATCGTTGGCGAGTTTGACCTGCAGGTCCATGCCGGAGGAGAAGACGAAATCCGCCGTTGGTTGGCCTGCGTCGGTCTCGGCTGTGACGCGGGCGGCGATCTCGGCGGCGAGGAGGTCTTCGTAAAGGACGGTGATCGACGGGTTTCCGGTCTGGAAGGCGGTGATCAGCGGCTCGGCCAGGGGGGTGTCGAGGGTGGAGTAGATGGTGAGGATGGCCTCCTCTGCCCCCGGTGCGGGAAAGCGCGTGGGGTCGGCCCAGGCGGGCAGGGTTAGGAGGGGGAGGAGGAGGCGCCACATGGGGAGAGGGTGCCTGATGTCGGGCTGGCGCTCAAACGGAGTTTTCGAAAACTCCGGCGCGGAGCCTTTGAAGGCTCCGGTGCGATTTCTTTGAAGAAATCGGCTCCCCTGTGCCGGTGAGGTGCTTTAGGCTAGCCGCCGGGGGGATCGCGATGCGTCTGCTGCTTGTCGAGGATGACCTGCCTTTGGCCGAGGCGCTGACAGCGCTGTTGGCGGGGTCGGGGCATGCGGTCGATTGCGTGCATGACGGGCTCGGGGCCGAGGCGCTACTTTTGGCCGAGCAGTTCGAGCTGGTGATCCTGGACCTGAACCTGCCGGGGCTGGACGGGTTGAGCCTGTTGAAGCGCATCCGGGCGCGGCAACCGTCGCCTGCGGTGATGATCCTGACAGCGCGGGGCACGGCGGAAGAGCGGGTGCAGGGGTTGGACCTTGGGGCGGATGACTATCTGTCCAAGCCCTTCGACGTGCGCGAGTTCGAGGCGCGGGTGCGGTCCCTGTTGCGGCGGCAGGCGGGGCTGAAGTCGTCCGTGGTGCGGCTGGGCGGGCTGGAGCTGGATCTGACCAGCCGGGAGTTCCGGGCTGAGGGGGCGATCCTGGACCTGCCGCCGCGGGAACGGGCGCTGCTGGAGTTGTTCTTCCAGCGGGCGGGCAAGGTGGTGGCGAAAGAGGCCATTGTGCAGTCGCTGACCAGTCTGGATGACCTCTTGTCGGACAATGCGATCGAGCAATACGCCTCGCGCCTGCGGCGGCGGATCGCGCCTTACGGGCTGGTGCTGCGGACGGTCCGGGGGCTTGGCTACCTGCTGGAAAAGCCGGTGGAAGCGCCGTGAGGGGCTATTCCCTGCGCCGGCGGTTGATCCTGTGGCTGACGATGGCGACGGCGGCGCTGGGCGTCATCGCACTGGCCGATACCTGGCGCGAGGCGGTGGCGACGG
>JBGSVS010000429.1:0-3903 GCA_041752895.1 Tabrizicola sp. | reverse complement strand
AGCTGGGGCTGGACGTGACAGTGCTGGAAATGGCGCCGCGCATCCTGCAGCGGGTGGCCGCACCCGAGACGTCGGATTTCGTGCGGTCCATGCATCAGGCGCACGGCGTGAAGGTGCTGGAGGAGACTGGCCTTGATCGGCTGGTCGGCGAAAGCCGGGTCACCGGCGCGCTTTTGAAGGACGGGCGGGTGCTGCCTGCGGACTTCGTGATTGCGGGCGTGGGCATCACGCCGAACACCCAGCTGGCCGAGGCGGCGGGGCTGGTGCTTGACAACGGGATTGCCACGGACGCGATGGGCCGGACTTCGGACCCGTTCATCTGGTCGGCGGGCGATTGCGCGTCCTTCCCCTGGAAGGGCGGCCGCATCCGGCTGGAATCCGTGGGCAATGCCATCGACCAGGCCGAGGCGTTGGCGGCGAACATGTTGGGGGCAAGCGAGCCTTATCAGGCGAAGCCCTGGTTCTGGTCGGATCAATATGACCTCAAGCTGCAAATCGCGGGCCTCAACACCGGCTATGACCAAATCGTCACCCGCAAGGGCGAGGGCGATGTCGTCAGCTTCTGGTACTACCGGGGGGCCGACCTGCTGGCGGTGGATGCGATGAATGACAGTCGGGCCTACATGGTCGGCAAGCGCCTGATCGAGATGGGAAAATCCCCGGCACCCGAGGTGATCGAGGGCACCGCCGATCTGAAGGCGCTTCTGAAGGCATGAGGATCATCGGCGGGGCGCGGCGCGGGCTGAAGCTAGCCGAGGTCGGCGAGGGCGATGCCGCAGCGCATCTGCGCCCGACCTCGGACCGGGTGCGCGAGGCGATCTTCAACCTTCTGATCAACGCCCATGGCAACCCGGTCGCTGGCGCGCGGGTGCTGGACCTGTTTGCGGGGACCGGGGCGCTGGGGCTGGAAGCCTTAAGCCGGGGGGCCGCCGAGGTGACCTTCGTCGATGACGGGCCGAAGGCGCTGGCGCTGATCCGGGCGAACATCGCGAAGATGCGGGCGGAAGGTGAGACCCGGGTGATCCGGCAGGACCTGCGGAAGTTGGGGGCGAACGCGGGCGCGCCCTACGGGCTGGTGTTCCTGGACCCGCCCTATGGCAAGGGGCTGGGCGAGGTGGCCCTGGCGGCGGCCCTTGTGGGCGGCTGGCTTTCGCCGGGGGCGATGGTGGTCTGGGAGGAGGGTGCAGCCCCGGCCCTGCCGGAGGGATTTGCTCTGGCCGACCAGCGCAAGTATGGCGACACTGTCGTGACCCTTTTGAAGGCGCCCGAATGACCCGCCCCGATGCCGTATTGTTCGATTGCGACGGGGTCATCGTCGACAGCGAGGGGCCAAGCTTTGCCCTGTTTCTGGAAGAGCTTGCCTTGCATGGTCTGCCGCTGACCCTAGCGGAGTTCGAGGCGCATTACGTCGGCGGAACGGTCGAGACCGTGGCGATGCGCGCGCGGGCGGCGGGGGCTCGGTTGCCCGATGGCTGGGTCGCGCATTTCTACGGGCGGATGTATGCCATGCTGGCCAAGGGCGTGCCGCTGGTGGCGGGGGTGACGGGCGTTCTGGACCGGCTGGATGCGGCGGGCGTGCCTTATGCGATGGGGTCTAACGGGTCGCTGGAGAAGATGGAGATCACGCTGGGCCAGCATGGCTTGCTGTCGCGGTTCCGGGCGGTTCTTTCGGGGCAGGGGATCGGCAAGCCGAAACCCGCGCCGGATGTCTATCTGATGGCGGCACAGGCCTGCGGGGCGGACCCTGCGGCCTGCGTGGTGATCGAGGACAGCGCCACCGGGGCCAGGGCGGGCTTGGCGGCGGGGATGAGGGTGCTGGGCTATGCCGAGCATGGGGCGGACACTCCCACGGCGCGGGCGCTGACGGCGCTGGGCGTGCCGCTGTTTCACCGGATGGCGGATTTGCCGGGGCTGTTGGGGCTTTGAGGCCGCCTCCTCGTGCGCCTTCGGCTTCTCGTCGGAAGGTCAGCGACGAGTGACGAAGTCATCGAGGAGCGGTCGGTCAGAGCTTGCGGCGGGCGCGAAGGGCTGCGCCGATGGTGCCGTCGTCGAGGTAGTCAAGCTCTCCGCCGATGGGCACACCCTGCGCCAGCGTGGTGATCTGGGCATCGGTCCCGGCCAGCGCATCGGCGATGTAGTGCGCGGTGGTCTGGCCATCGACCGTGGCATTCAGCGCAAGGATCACTTCGCGGATGCCTTCGTCGGTAACGCGCGCGGCAAGACGGGGGATGCCAAGCTCATCCGGGCCGATGGCGTCGAGCGCCGACAGGGTCCCGCCAAGGACGTGATAGCGGCCGCGGAAGACCTGGCCGCGTTCCATCGCCCAGAGGTCGGCCACATCCTCGACGACGCAAATTTCCCCGATCGCGCGGGCCGGGTCGGCGCAGATGCCGCAAGTGTCGTTGGTCGAGATGTTGCCGCAGACCCGGCAGTCCTTGGCGGCCAGCGCGACCTCGGCGAGCGACTGAGCCAGCGGGGCCATCAGCTGCGCGCGTTTCTTCAGCAAGGTCAGAACGGCGCGGCGGGCGGACCTTGGCCCAAGGCCGGGAAGCCGGGCCATCAGGTCGATCAGCGCCTCGATGCCGGTTTCGTCTTTCGTCATCAGAACGGAAGCTTCATGCCGGGCGGCATGCCCATGGCTTCGGCAAGCTTCGACATCTCTTGCTCGCTGCGGGCCTTGGCCTTCAGCTGCGCGTCGTGGATGGCGGCGAGGATCAGGTCCTCGACGACCTCTTTCTCGGACGCGACCAGGATCGAAGGATCGATATCAAGGCCCGTGACCTCACCCTTCGCGGTGGCGCGGGCTTTCACCAGGCCGGCTCCGGCTTCGCCGGTGACGACAGTGCGGGCCAGGTCTTCTTGCAGTTCGGCCAGCTTGCCCTGCATTTCCGTCGCGGCCTTCATCATTTTGGCCATGTCGCCAAGTCCGCCCAGTCCGCCGAAACCTTTCAGCATATCGTTCTCCGTCCGTTTCCCTTCAGATACGGGGCGCACGCGCGTGGCGCAAGGTCAGGGTGTCGCGCGGAACAGCATTCGGCGAGGCGCGAAGCCTGCGGCGCGGAAGAAGGCATGGGCGTCTGTGTTGGCCTCCCAGGTGTCGAGGAGGATTTCGTCGACCTGAAGGTCGCGGGCGAGTTGGCGGGCAGCGTCCAGAAGTGCGCGGCCATGACCCTGACGCCGGGCCTTAGGCGCGACGGCGATATGGTCGACCATCAGGCGGCGGTAGCCCGGCGAGAAGATGGACGTCTCGCGGATGTGAAGCTGGCAGAGCGCGTAGCCAAGCGGGGGGGCTCCGGCAAGGAAAGCGGTGCAGGTGGGATCCTGCAAGCGGTCGGCGAAGTAGGCGGTAAGGGCCTGAGGGTCCGGATCGGGAAAGAACGCCTCGGGGTAGTGCGTCGCGTGCCAGCCTTGCACATGGGCATTTAGCCGCGCGAGCGTCGCCGCATCGGCAGGCGTGGCGCGGCGGATCATTCCTCGAACGGGTCCCAGTCGTCGTCAGTTTCCGGGTCTGCGGTGGGCAGGGCAGTTTCGGCGGCGGCAGCGGTCATCGCTTCGGGTGAACGGACCTCGGCGATTTTCGCACCCGGAAAAGCGGTGAGGATCGCCTGCACCATGGGGTTGTCCGAAGCCTCGGCGCGGACCTGTGCCAGTTCGCTGTCCCGAACCTCGGCAATCGTGGGCTGACCGCCATTTGACACGACCGACACCCCCCAGCGCGCGCCGGTCCAGCCCTGCAGGCGCTGGCTGATCCGGGCTGCGAGGTCGGGCTTGGCACCGGGCGCGGGTTCAAACTCGATCCGGCCGGGGGCATAGCGGACGAGGCGGACGCCCATCTCGATCTCGTTCAGAAGCAGGATGTCGCGTTTCTGGCGGATCAGGTCGACGACCTGCGGGAAGCTGGCG
>JBGSVS010000428.1:0-2025 GCA_041752895.1 Tabrizicola sp. | reverse complement strand
GGCGCGGGCCTCGTCGGTGAAGGTGTCGGCGGCGGTGCCCATGCCGAGGCCGTAGAGGCCGGGTTTGGGGCCGAAGACACGGGCTTCGCGGGCCGTGTAGGGGTTGTCTTCGGGGTTTTCGTCGCGTTGGCTTAGGGCTTCGGCCCCGGCTTCGAAGAGTTGGGCGAGGGTGGGGAAGACGTCGCGGAACAGGCCGGAGACGCGGAGGGTGACGTCGATCCTTGGCCGCCCGAGGAGGGCGAGGGGGAGGATTTCGAAGCCGGAGACCCTTGCCGAGCCGTCGTCCCATTTCGGGGCAAGGCCTGCAAGGTGAAGGGCCATCGCGAACTCTTCCCCCGCCGTGCGCATGGTGGCGCTGCCCCAGAGATCGACGACAAGGCCGCGCGGATAGTCGCCGTGGTCTTGCAGGTGGCGGCGGATCAGCTCCTCCGCCAGTTTGACGCCCTGGGCGTGGGCGTTGCGGGACGGGACGGCGCGGGGGTCGACGGAGAAGAGGTTGCGGCCCGTTGGAAGGACGTCTTGGCGGCCCCGGTTGGGGGAGCCTGCGGGGCCGGGGGGGACTTTGTGGCCGTTGAGCGCGGTCAGGAGGCCTTGGGTCTCGCCCTCGCCGTCGCCGAAGATGTGCAGGCCGTGGCCGAACTGGCTTTCCTTGAGGTCGCAGACGAAGCGGTCGATGCGGGTGATTGCCTCGGCGGGGGTGGCGTTTGCAGAGAGGCCGAGGTCGGCTGCGACGCCTGACGCTGACGCCTCGTCGCGGATGCTGGAGATCAGCCGGGTGCGACGGGCGGGGTCGAGGCCGTCGGCGGTGGAATATTCGTCGAGGAGGCGTTCGAGGCGTTGGAGTTCGGGGGGGACGGCGCTTTGCGCCAAGGGTGGGGGAAGGTGGCCCAAGGTGACGGCACCGATGCGGCGCTTGGCCTGGGCGGCCTCACCCGGGTCGTTGACGATGAAGGGGTAGATGACCGGGGTGGGGCCGATCAGCGCCTCGGGCCAGCAGGTGTCACTGAGGGCGACCGATTTGCCGGGGAGCCACTCCAGCGTGCCATGCGCGCCCATGTGGACAAGGGCGTGGAGGCCTTGCGCGCGAAGCCAGAGGTAGAAGGCGACATAGGCATGGCGCGGAGTGCGGGAGAGGTCGTGGTAGCTGTCGTCGCGGGTCGCAACCTCGCCCCTTTCGGGTTGCAGCGCGATGAGGATGTGGCCCCGGCGGGTGGCGGGGAAGTGGAAGTGGCCATCGTGGACCGAGGGGTCGGCGGACGGGGTGCCCCAGGCCTCCTGCAGGGTCTGGCGGAGGGGTTCGGGTAGCGTTTCGAGGGCGGCTTCGTAGGCGGCGAGAGGCCAGGTGAGGGTTTCCGTCAGTGCCTCGGGCAGGAGTTGGCCAATGGTGATCTGGTAGCCCTCGGCAGCGAGGGTTTCGAGGAGGCGGTCGGTCGAGGCGAGAGCGTCGAGGCCGACGGCATGGGCCATCTGGTGCGCTCGACCGGGGTAGGTGGAGAGGATCACCGCGAGGTGCCGGTCAGAGGCGGGGGTGGTGGCAAGGCGGTGCCAGTGGCTGACGCGGTCCACCACGGCCTGGATGCGAATGGAGTCGGCACGGTGGGCAAAGCGGGAGAATTGCAGGTCGGGGTGGCGTTTGCCGGGGGATTTGTGGCTGACGATCCCGGCGAAGAGGCGGCCGTCGACCTCCGGTAGCACCACGTGCATCGCAAGGTCGGCAGGCGACAGGCCCCGGTCTGACGCCGCCCAGTCGCGGCGGCGGGCGGTGGAGAGGGCGACCTGAAAGACGGGGCATTGGGCTACGTCGAAGGGCGTCGCGCCGTTGTCGGATTTGGCGGAGAAGGCGGTGGCGTTCAGGATGGCCACCGGGGGTGCGGCGGTCAGGTGGGTTGAGAGCCAGTCGGCGACGCCGGGGGCCTTCAGGCTGGGGGCGAAGGCGCCGTAGGCGGTGAACCCCTCGGCGCGCAGCGCGTGGATCAGGGCGTCGACCGGGCCTGTGTCGCCGGAGGTCAGGTAGCTGCGGTAGAA
>JBGSVS010000427.1:0-6884 GCA_041752895.1 Tabrizicola sp. | reverse complement strand
GGCGGGGCTGGCCGGGCAGTTCAAGGCTGTGCGGACAGACCGGCGCGGCTGGAGGGCCGAGATCGGCGAGGGCTTCGCGTTCCTGCGCTCGGTGCCTTTGCTGCGCACCTTGGCCTGGACCACGGGGTTCTGGAACCTATTCCACAATATGATGATGATTGCGCTGGTGCTGCACACGCAGGAAAACCTGGGGCTTTCGGCGGCGACCTATGGGCTGATGCTGGCAGGCGGGGCGGTGGGTGGAATCGCGGGCAGCCTTCTGGGCGAACGGATCGCGGGTGCCCTGGGCCCGGTCAGGACGATGCGCTGGGCGATGGTTGCCTCTCCACTGGGATTTGCAGCCATTGCCCTGGCTCCGGGGCCAGTGACGGTTGCCCTGGCTTTCGCTGCGATGGAGTTTGCCGGGCTGGTGTGGAACGTCGTTTCGGTCAGCACGCGGCAACGGATGATCCCCAATGCGATCATGGGGCGGGTGAACAGTCTGTATCGGCTACTGGCCTGGGGCATGATTCCGGTGGGGTTGGTCCTGTCGGGGGGGATCGTAAGCCTGGCGGAGCTTGGCCTGTCGCGCGGGCAGGCTTTGGTCGCGCCGTTCTGGTTTGCGGCAATCGGGTCACTGCTGCTGACTTTGGCGGTCTGGGGGGCAATTTCGCGTGGTTTTGCCGGGATTTCCCGCTGAATCCACGATTCCGCATTGAAATTGTCGGGTTTGCGGCCCTATATCGACAGAGGCAACGCAAGGGGTGGCATTTGACCGGCACGGAACGCAGCGCTGATTGGTTGAAGGCGGGGGGCTTGCGCCCGACGCGCCAAAGGCTTGCGCTGGCCGAGCTTCTGGTCGGCGACGGCATGAACCGCCATGTGACGGCCGAAAGCCTGTTTGCCTTGTCGAGGGATACGGGCGAACGGGTCAGCCTTGCCACCGTCTACAACACCCTGCGCGCCTTTTGCGATGCAGGGCTGGTGAACGAGGTGGTGGTGGACGGGTCGAAAAGCTATTTCGACACCCGCACCGACGACCACCCGCATTTCTACTGGGAAGACACTCACCGCCTGACCGATGCCCCGGCCGAAGAGCTTGAGATCGCGGGTCTGCCCCAGGCCCCTGCGGGCATGGAGATCGCGCGGGTCGACGTGGTCATCCGCCTGCGCAAGGCATAGATTGGGGCGGGGTTTCCCCCGCCCGGTCTGCCGCAACTTCCCCAGGTGTCACTTCGGGACAAGCACGGTGTCCACAACGTGGATCACGCCGTTCGACTGGTCGACATCGCCGATGGTGATGGTTCCGATGTTGCGCGATTCCGAATAGATCATCGCGG
Organism: Tabrizicola sp.; assembly: GCA_041752895.1. GTDB lineage: Bacteria > Pseudomonadota > Alphaproteobacteria > Rhodobacterales > Rhodobacteraceae > Tabrizicola. The sequence continues at coordinate 5,565 of JBGSVS010000427.1, read as the reverse complement.
TGTCGCCCTTGAATTTCACCGACAGCGCGTCGCCCGACAGGGTCTTCAGGTTCGCGAATCCGTCCGAGCCCACCTTGGCGCGCAGATCAGCGAGCTTCAGGTCTCCGGCCACGACATGGGCGGTCAGGACCTTGGTCAGCGTGTCCTTGTTTTCCGGCTTGAGCAGCGTGTCGACGGTCCCGGCGGGAAGGGCCGCGAAAGCATCGTTCACCGGGGCGAAGACGGTGAAGGGGCCCGGGCCCATCAGCGCGTCAACCAGGCCTGCGGCTTTCACGGCGGCGACCAGCGTGGTGTGATCGGCCGAGTTCACGGCGTTTTCGACGATGTTCTTCGTCTCGAACATCGGCGCGCCGCCGACATCGGGATTGGCGGCAAAAGCGGCCTGGGCCAGCATGGTCAGTGCAACGGTGCCAGCAAGGAATTTGAGCGACATGACGTTCTCCGGATGAAGTCCAGCCGGCCTATCCGGCTGTCACATCGGAACGAACGGGACCATCAGCGGGTAAGTTTCGTGAGGCGCATCACGGCTGCGTGAGCGGAGTCAGAACCACTGCCCCGGTTCCATCAGCCCCAGATCCATCAGCTGCTGGCTGTGCCAGTCGAACTTGACCGAGTTCGGCCAGCGAAAGGTCTGGATCGCGTGGCGCGAGCCGGGGTTGGTGCGCAGCGCCTTGGCGGTCCGAAAGGAACAGACTGCTGCCGTCAGGTTGTTGTGCCAGCGGCAGGCATAGGTGTTCATCTCTTCCTCCGACAGCGTGAAGTCGGGCAGAAGCTTTACCCCGGGCTTGGCGCGAAACAGCGAGACGCGGTCGATGCGGCGTCGGGCGAAGGGGATGTGTTCTTCAAACCGCCAGCGCAAGCCGCCGTAGAAGTCGAGCTGCCGGTCCTTGGGCTGCCATTCGTTCGCAGGGTCCTTGCGGGCCAGCGCATAGTAGCCGGACCGGTCAAGCCAGGCGTCTTCGGTCGAAACCGCGTTCGGATGGGTTCCAAGGTCACCGGCGTAAAGGTCGATGACATAGGTCAGCATCGCCTCGCGGCGTTCTTCGGTGTGAAAGGCCAAAAGCTCACCCACGCGGCGCGTCTCGCGGAAGGGGAAGAACAGGTATTCGGCGTTGTGGCAGTAGTAAAGCCAGGTGCCGGGAAAGCTTTCGACGGTGCGGTTGACGGCAGCGACAAGCGCGCCTTCGACAAAGACGTCGTGGGTGACGACATGAACCGTGGCCTCATGCTCGGGGGCGACCTGCACGGCTTCGGGGGCCAGAAGCACGACATCGTTGAAACCGCAGGCCAAGTGGTGCGCAAGGGTCGAGTCCAGTTCAACCTCGTCCTCGGCCAGGATCAGGGCCAGGGGACCCTTGCCCAGGCCGGGCACCTTGCGATCGAAAAGGGCAGAGAGGCTGGGATAGCGCATGGCGGGTCCGAAGCGATTTGGCCGCAAGGTCGGCGATCCGGCGGGGCGATGCAAGGTGCCTGCGAGAATGCCCGCGGTTTCGCGGCGTTGCCGTGACCGGCGCGAGGGTGTAAAGCCCGGACCGACCCCTGAAGGATCAGGCCCGCAATGACCGACGCGAAAAAGCTGTTCGTCAAGACCTACGGCTGCCAGATGAACGTCTACGATTCTGAGCGCATGGCCGAAGCCATGGGTGCCGCAGGCTATGTCACGACCGATGTGGTCGAGGACGCGGACATGGTCCTGCTGAACACCTGCCACATCCGGGAAAAGGCGTCCGAGAAGCTGTACTCCGATCTTGGCCGCCTGCGCGCGTTGAAGGCGGCGCGTCCGGGGCTGAAGGTCGGCGTCGCGGGCTGCGTCGCACAGGCCGAGGGCGAAGAAATCCTGCGCCGGTCGCCAGTCGTCGACCTTGTGGTCGGCCCGCAGGCCTATCACCGCCTGCCCGCGATGGTTGATGCCGGGGGGCGGGTCGTGGACACCGATTTCCCGGTCGAGGACAAGTTCACCCAACTGCCCGAGCGGAAATCCCATCGCGGACCGACGGCCTTCCTGACCGTGCAGGAAGGCTGCGACAAGTTCTGTGCCTTCTGCGTCGTCCCTTACACGCGCGGGGCCGAGGTCAGCCGTCCGGTGGCACGCTTGCTGGAGGAGGCGCGCGGGCTGGTGGCGCGGGGCGTGCGCGACATCACGCTACTGGGCCAGAACGTCAATGCCTACCATGGCGCGGGTGAGGGCGAGGTCTGGGGTCTGGCGCGGCTGGTGCGGGAGCTGGCCCGGATCGAGGGTCTGGCCCGCATCCGCTATACCACCAGCCACCCGAACGACATGGACGACGCCCTTGTCGCCGCGCATGGCGAAGTGCCAGAGCTGATGCCCTACCTGCATCTGCCGGTGCAGTCGGGGTCGGACCGCATCCTGAAGGCGATGAACCGCAAGCACACCGCCGAGCATTACCTGCGCCTGGTGGACCGCATCCGCGCGGCGCGGCCGGACATCCTGCTGTCGTCGGACTTCATCGTGGGCTTCCCCGGCGAGACGGACGCCGATTTCGCAGCAACGCTGGACCTGATCCGGGCGGTTGGGTTCGGGCAGGCCTTCAGCTTCAAGTATTCGCCACGCCCGGGCACTCCGGCGGCCGAGAAGGCCCCCGTTCCGACCGAGATCGCCGATGCACGGCTGCAGGCGCTGCAGGCGCTTCTGACCGCGCAGCAGCATGCCGTGCAGACGGCGATGGTCGGGCGCGAAGTCGAGGTCCTTTACGAAAAGCCGGGCCGTCAACCGGGGCAGATGGTGGGCAAATCGGGCCACCTGCACGCCGTTCATGTGTCGGACCCGGCGGGCCGAATCGGAGAATTGGTCCGTGTGCGGATTTCAGCTTCAACCTCCAACTCGTTGGCGGGTGAACTCATTTCACGGGTCGCTTGACCTTTTCGAACTGTGGCAGAAAGGCAAGAAAACCGCGATTCTCGCGGTTCGACGGGGTAAAACCCGGTCTTGTCCGATGATTTCCTTCTCTCTGACAGGTTTCGGCGGCATTATCGCCATCAACAAAAGAATGACTCGGCCGGGTCAGTTGTGAGGAGTGGGGCATTGATGAAACGGGGAAGCATGCTTCGGCACGCGCTTTCGGCTGTGGTTGTGTGCTGCGGACTTGCCGCTGCTCCGATGGCCATGGCACAGGATGCGGCGGTCACCGGCAAGATCGAGTGGGGCGTCTGGATCGACCGGGACGGTTGCCAGCACTGGTGGGCCGATGGCGGAACCGAAGGCTACATGGTGCCGCGCCGCAACCCGAAGACTGGTAAGCCGGTTTGCCTCAAGCAGGTCTCGTGCCTGACGGAAAGCACCGATGCCTTCTTTGCGACGGCCAGCGCCACGCTGACGGCGACCGGTCGGTCGAAGCTGGAAACCTATTTCCGGCAGACCGGAGCCTTTTCCTATTCCATCGCGGGCCACACCGACAGCCGCGGCTCGGACGCCTACAACCAGGGCCTGTCCGAGGCGCGGGCAGCGGCGGTGGCGGCGGTGGCACAGTCGGTCGGAGCGGTTGTCGACACCGTGACGGGCTATGGCGAAAGCCAGCCTGCCGCGTCGAATGGCTCGGCCAAGGGCATGGCGAAGAACCGCCGTGTCGAAGTTCTCTGCAAGAAGGGCTGATGAACATGACGCTTGCAGGACAATTGGAAACACTGCGGTTCGGCGCGCTGTCGCGAGCTGGGCTGGCGCTGGGGCTTGGAACGCTTCTTTCGGGATGCGGCGGGTTCTTCGAAGGGGTCGAGGGTACGGTGCCCTATTCGGGTCCGGACTCGGTGATCGCAACGGCGCAGGACTATGGCCGCGACGATTCAAAGCTGACCGATGGCGAGGCTGCAATTGCCTATGACCCCGATGGCTGCCAGGTCTGGATCATCGACGACGGTCTGGAAGGCTATTCGACGCCGCGCTACAATCCGAAGACCGGGCTGCCGATCTGTGACGGCAAGTATCCCCCGGGCACGGTGATCGGCGTCTACGAGACTGCCGATGCCGGCGTGGTTGACCGGGTATCGGGTCCGGCCACCGGGCACTCGACGCCTTAAGGCGACCGGCACCGGAAAAATCGCGGGCCCCGGCAGTGCCGGGGCCTTTTTCTTTGGCGGCCTGGCGCGGGCTGTCATGAATTCGGCATGATTCATCACAACAGTTTGTGCAGGCATCGAGTTTCACTTGCCAGATGCCGTGTCCGGCTGCAGACTTTCTGTCGTGGCCCCGTTTGAAGGAGACCCCTTTGGGCATCAGCGCGCTGACCCCCCCGTCCGCCGAGGATATCGTGGAAACCGTCCTCGAATTTCCCGACAACCGATTGCTGATCGACCTGTGCGGTGAATTTGACCGCAACCTTGCGCAGATCGAGCACCAGATGGGGGTGCACATCCTGCGGCGCGGCAACCGACTGGCAGTGGTGGGCGACAAGGCCTCGCGCGAGCAGGCGGCGGCGGTGCTTCGGTCGCTTTACGCGCGGCTGGAGTCCGGGCGCAACGTGGCAGCGGGCGACATCGACGGCGCAATGCGGATGGGCCGCCCCGTTTCCGGTCGGATCGGAGGGGATGGCGAAAGTGCTGAGCAGATCGAGCTGTTCTCGACGGGCATGGAGCTTCGCACCCGCAAGAAACCGATCGAGCCCCGGACCGAGGCGCAGAAAGCCTATGTGGCGAACCTTTTCCAGAACGAGCTTGGCTTCGGCATCGGGCCGGCAGGGACGGGCAAGACCTATCTGGCCGTGGCGGTCGGGGTGACGATGTTCATCTCGGGCGCGGTCGAGAAGATCATCCTGTCGCGCCCCGCGGTCGAAGCGGGGGAACGCCTTGGCTTTCTGCCCGGCGACATGAAGGAAAAGGTCGATCCCTACATGCAGCCGCTGTACGACGCGCTGAATGACTTCCTGCCGTCCAAGCAGGTGGAAAAGCTCATCCAGGAGAAGCGGATCGAGATCGCGCCCCTGGCCTTCATGCGCGGCCGCACGCTGTCGAACGCCTTCATCGTGCTGGACGAAGCGCAGAACGCCACGACCATGCAGATGAAGATGTTCCTGACCCGTCTGGGCGAAGGCAGCCGCATGGTGATCACCGGCGACCGCACCCAGATCGACCTGCCGCGGGGAACGACCTCGGGGCTGTCCGAGGCGGAGCGGATCATCAAGGGCGTGAAAGGCGTGAGCTTCAACTACTTCACCTCGAAGGACGTGGTCCGCCATCCGCTGGTCGGCCGGATCATCGAGGCCTATGAGGCCGACGAAGCCCAGGGGTAACGGGCGGCCATCAAACGGAGCGCTGGCGCGCGAGGCTTTTGTCTCGTCGTCGGCCTTCGCCTCCTCCTCGAGCGATGGGGGCATTCTGCCCCCAAACCCCCTGAGAGTATTTCAGCCAAGAGGAAGGTGGTTTCCTCTTGGCTGAAATACTCCCGCCGGAGGCATCGGGTTTGACCTGCGGGCAGCATCAGGCTAGGGCGCGGGCATGGATCTGGTCGAGACAGTCATTGAGGACGCTCGGTGGGAGGCCTTCGGGCTGGCCGACCTTGCCGAACGCGCGGGTCGGGCGGTGCTGGCCGGGGTCGGCTTGCCTGCCCAGGGCTTT
>JBGSVS010000426.1:0-8223 GCA_041752895.1 Tabrizicola sp. | reverse complement strand
GGGCGCCCGCGTTCTGGCAGGCGGCACCCGCCCCAACGGCCCGGGCTATTTCTTCCCCGTCACCGTGCTGGCCGACGTGCCCGACAACGCCCGTGTGATGCGTGAAGAACCCTTTGGCCCCCTGGCCATCATCAACCCCGTGCGCGACATTGACGACGCCATCACCCGCGCCAACGCCCTGCCCTTCGGCCTTGCCGCCTATGGCTTCACCCATTCCGCCGCGAACGTGGACCGCCTGACCCACGGGATCGAGGCCGGGAACCTGTCGATCAACACGCTTGAGGCGAGCGTAGCCGAAGTGCCCTTTGGTGGCGTCAAATTCTCGGGCCACGGTCGCGAAGGCGGGGCAGAAGGCCTGCATCACTACACCGTCACCAAGACCATCTCGCACAAGATGGAACTGGATTTCGAGCCGACCGTTGCCGGGGGAAAACCATGAAGTATGCCCGCAAGGACGCCAAGTCCCACGCCTTCTCCCATATGCGGGGCATCTGGGCGGCGGGCCTGATGCCCTTCCGCGACGATCTGTCGATCGATGAGGAAGGCTTTGCCGCCAACATGGAACACTGGATCGAAGATCTGAGGATCGACGGCTTTTTCATCGCCGGCAAACAGGGCGAGTTCTTTGCGATGTCGCTGGACGAACGCAAGCGCGCCTTCGATCTGGCGGTTCGGGCGGCGAATGGCCGGGCGCAGACGATCATGTCCTGTTCGGATCAGAACATGGATGTGGTCATTGATCTGGCGAAACACGCGCAATCCTGCGGGGCCGATTACATCGTCGTCCACGCGCCGATCCTGCATTTCACCAAGGCGCAGGATGAAACCCTGATCCGCTACTATGAAACCATCGCCTCAAAGGTCGATATCGGCATCGCCCTCTGGTCACATCCCGACAGCGGCTATCTGATGTCGCCGCAGCTGTGCAACCGGCTGGCCGATATCGAAACCGTGGTGGCGATCAAATATTCCACACCGCGCCCGATGTATGTGGAACTGTCCCGGCTGGCCTCCGACCGGATGATCGTCTCCACCGCGTCGGAAGAGGAATGGCTGGACAACATTCTGGAACTGAACTGGCGGCTCTACCTCTGTTCCTCGCCGCCCTACCTGATCCAGACCGCCCATGACAAACGCATGCGCGCCTATACCGATGCGGCCTTTGCCGGACGCGCAGACGAAGCCCGCGCGATCCGCGACAGTCTTGAGCCCGTGCGCCACGCGCTGAAATCCACCCGGCCCGCGGAAAAGCCGCATGCGCATCAGAAATACTGGCAAGACCTGTTGGGCCAGACCGGCGGCCGCGTCCGTCCGCCCTGTCTGGACCTGACCGAGGACGAGAAAGCCCTGACAAAACAAGCCTTTGAAACCTGCGGCCTGAAACTGGCCTGACCAAGGGAGAGCCGAATGACCCGCCTTGCCGCCTTCAACTTTCAGAAATGGATCGACGAACACAAGCATCTGTTGAAGCCGCCCGTCGGCAACCAGATGGTGTTCAAGGACGCCGATCTGATGGTCACCGTCGTCGGCGGCCCCAACGCTCGCACCGACTATCACGACGACCCGGTCGAGGAATTCTTCTACCAGCTGAAAGGCGACATGCTGTTGAAGCTGCACGATACCGGCACTGGCGAATTCTACGACGTGCCGATCCGGGAAGGCGACATCTTCCTCTTGCCCGCCCATATCCGCCACTCGCCCCAGCGCCCGCAAGAAGGCTCGATCGGGCTGGTGATCGAACCGGCCCGGCCCGACGGTGCGCTGGATGCCATCGAATGGTACTGCTTTGCCTGCAACGCCCGCGTGCACCGCGCCGAGGTTGATCTCGAATCCATCGTCGACGACCTGCCACCGATCTATGCCGCCTTCTATGCCGATGAAAAGCTGCGCACCTGCCCGAACTGCGGCGAGCTTCATCCGGGCAAACAGGCCCCGGCGGGTTGGGTGGTGCTGTAGATATTTCAGGCTTGAAATAAATTTCAGGCCTGCCACACTGACCTGAAATCAAGAACAAGACTCAACGACAACCGGGAGAATGACATGAAAAGACTTTTGACCTCTGCCAGCCTGCTTGTGGCGCTGGCGATGCCGGGCTTTGCCGAAGGCACCAAGATCGGCGTGATCACCACCTTGTCGGGGCCTGCGGGCTATCTGGGCGAACAGATCCGCAACGGGCTGGACCTGGGGCTGAAAGCCTCGGGTGCGTCCTATGAGCTGATCGTCGAAGACGATGGCCGCGATCCCAACACCGGGGTGCAGATCGCCGACCGGATGCTGAACGAAGAGGGCATCAAGCTGTTGACCGGCATCGTGTTCTCGAACGTCTCGGGGGCCGTCGTGCCAGAAACGCTGGACGCGGGCGCAATCTACGTCAGCCCGAATGCCGCGCCCTCGCCACTGGCCGGCGAAAAGTGCCACCCGAACTACTTTGTTGTCAGCTGGCAGAACGACAGCCTGCACGAAGCCTCCGGCGCTGCGGCCAAGAAGTTGGGCTACACCACCGCCGTGGCGCTGGCACCCAACTATCAGGCTGGCAAGGACGCCATCGCCGGGTTTGCCCGCGAATTCGGCGGTGAAGTGACCGAGATTTACACCGGCGTCGAACAGTCCGACTTTGCGGGAGAGATGGCGCAGATCCGCGACAAGGCCCCGCAGGTGGTGTTCCAGTTCCATCCCGGTGGCCAGGGCATCGCCTTCCTCAAGCAATACCAGCAGGCCGGTCTTCTGGGCACCGTGCCGATGGTGCTGTCCGAACCGTCCTATGACGCCGTGATCCTGAAAGCCGTTGGTCCCGCCGCCGTTGGCATCACCGGCACCACCCACTGGAACGACGATTTCGACAATGAGGCCTCCAAGGCCATGGTTGCCGCCTGGGCCACCGCTTTCCCGGAGACCCCGCTGACCACCTATGGCCAGCAGGCCTATGACACCGGTCTGCTGATCGGCTCGGCCCTGAACAAGGCGGGCGGCGACGGTGATGTGGCCGCTCTGCAAGCGGCGATCAAGGCGGCCGAGTTTACCTCGACCCGGGGCAGCTTTGCCTTCGGCCCGAACCAGCACCCGGTGCAGGACTGGTATCTGACTGCGATCGAGGCCGACGCGGCGGGCAATCCCAAGATCGTGACCAAAGAGAAAATCCGCGAAGCCGTGGGCGACGTCTACGCCGCCAACTGCAAGATGTGATCTGACAGCGGGCCGGACGGGAAACCCTCCGGCCCCATTCTTTTCCCAAATCTGAAAGCGCGGGCCGATGATCCTTCTGATCGAGCAGCTTCTGAACGGGCTGCAATACGGTGTCACACTCTTTTTGCTGGCCGCGGGACTGACGCTGATTTTCGGCATCATGGGGGTCATCAACCTCGCCCACGGCGCGCTTTACATGGTGGGCGCTTTCGCTGCCACCTGGGTTGCAATTCAGACCGGGTCGTTCTGGGCCGGGCTGGTGTCGGGGCTGTTAGCCTCGGCCATCGCGGGGATCGTAGTGGAACTCGGGGTGATGCGCCGCCTTTATGCCCGCGACCACCTGGACCAAGTGCTTGCCACCTTTGCGCTGATCCTGATCTTCAACCAATCCACCGTGCTGATCTTTGGCCGCCAGCCGCTGTTCACCTCGGTGCCCGAGATTTTTGCGGGGTCAGTGCAGATATTGCCCGGCCTGCCCTATCCGACCTACCGCCTGTTCGTGATCGCCGTGGGTCTGGCGGTGGCGGTGGGCCTTTACCTCCTGATCAACAAGACCCGCATCGGCATGCTGGTGCGCGCCGGGGCGAGCAATCGGCAAATGGTCCGGGCACTGGGTGTCAATATTCAGGGGCTCTATACCGCCGTTTTCGCACTGGGCGCGCTGCTGGCGGGACTGGCGGGTGTCATGGCCTCGCCCATCGTGTCGGTGCAGGTCGGCATGGGCGACGAGATCATCCTCGCCACCTTTGTCGTAGTAGTGATCGGCGGGGTCGGGTCGGTCAAGGGGGCCTTTGTGGCCGCGATCCTCCTCGGCATGTTCGACACCATGCTGCGGGCATTTCTGCCCCGGATGCTGCAAGAAATCATGCCGGGGCCCGAGGCGCAGGCCTTGGGCGTCGGGCTGTCCTCGATGGGGATTTACCTGATGATGGCGCTGGTGCTTCTGGTCCGCCCGCGCGGCCTGTTTGCCGCGCACGGATAGGGCCATGAAACGCGAACACCTTGGTCTTCTGGCCGTCTTCGTCCTGCTGGCGCTGGTGCCCTTCGCCGCCGAGCTGACCGGGCAGTCGAGCTGGACCAAGCTGGTCGGCCAAGCCCTGATCTATGGCATGGCCGCAGCCAGCCTGAATTTCATCCTGGGCTATGGCGGCATGGTCAGCTTTGGCCACGCGGCGTTTTTCGGGATCGGCGGCTATGTGGTGGGGATCATGTATCACCACTTTGACGCCGGGACGTCGTTTCTGGGCGTCATCCCCGGCACCGACCAGATGCTGATCACGCTGCCCGCCGCGATCATCATCGCCGGGCTGGCGGCGGCACTGGTGGGCGCGCTGTCGCTGCGCACCGGGGGCGTGCAGTTCATCATGATCACGCTGGCCTTCGCGCAGATGTTCTTCTTCCTGTTCATCAGCCTCAAGACCTATGGCGGCGAGGACGGCATCATGGTGCGCCGCACCAACGCCTTGCCTGGGCTGGACATGAAGAACAAGGCCACCCTTTACTGGGTCGTTCTTACTTTTGCCGCCGCCTATTACCTGTTCCTGCGCCGCCTTGTGCAATCATCCTTCGGCCAGATCATCGCCGGCATCCGCCAGAACGAACGCCGCATGGCGGCCATGGGCATCTCGACCTATCGCTACAAGCTTTATGCCTTTGTTCTGTCCGGCATGGGCGCGGGCCTGGCGGGCGCGCTGATGGTCAACTTCCTGCGCTTTGCCTCGCCCGACATGATGCATTGGAGCAAGTCCGGCGAGTTGATGGTGATGGTGATCCTTGGCGGTGTCGGCACGCTGGCGGGTCCCTTCATCGGGGCGGGGGCGCTGTTCACGCTGGAAACCACGCTCGCGCGCTATACCGAACACTGGATGCTGCCGGTGGGAATTCTGCTTTTGATCGTGGTGCTGGCCACCAAGGGCGGGCTGATGGCCCTGATCGCCAGACTGGGGGGGCGCGGAAAATGAGCCATGTCCTCCAGATCTCTGGCCTGATGAAGACCTTCGGCGGGCTGACGGCCACTGACAATGTCTCGCTGACCGTGGACAGCGGAGAAATCCATGCCCTGATCGGGCCGAACGGGGCGGGCAAATCGACCCTGATCAATCAGATCTGCGGCGAGCTGATCCCGAATGCGGGCCAGATCCACCTTGCGGGCCGCGACATCACCCGGTTGCCGCCCTCGGACCGGGTGGCCCTGGGGCTGGGCCGGACGTTCCAGATCACCTCGCTTCTGGATGACATGACCGTGCGCGAAAACCTGGGTCTGGCCATTCAGGCCCGCGAAGGGGGCAATTTCCGCATCTTCGACCGCGCCGCCCGGCGGGCCGAGGTCTGGGACGAGGTGGACGCCACCTTGCGCACCTGCGCTCTGGGCGCGCGGGCCGATGTGCCCGTGGCCGATCTGGCGCATGGCGAGAAAAAGCAGTTGGAACTGTCGATGGCGCTGTGCCAACGCCCGCGCCTGTTGCTGCTGGACGAACCGATGGCGGGCCTTGGCCATCTGGAAAGCCAGCAGATGATCGAAGCCCTGCAGGCCGCACGAGGCGAATGCGCGATGTTGCTGGTCGAGCATGACATGGAGGCGGTGTTCGCCTTGGCCAGCCGGATCTCGGTGCTGGTCTATGGCCGCATCATTGCCGCAGGCACCGCCTATGAAATCCGCGCCAACCCGGCCGTGCGCGAGGCCTATCTGGGAAAGGAGGACGCCTGATGCTGTCAGTCCAGAACTTGCAGGCGGGCTATGGCGCATCCCAGGTGCTGTTCGACGTCTCGCTCGACATCAAGGATGGCGAGGTGGTCACCCTGATGGGCCGCAACGGCATGGGCAAGACCACGACCGTGCGCACCATCATGGGCCTGTTGCCCGCGCGCGGTGGGGCCGTGGACTATGACGGTCGCGCCATTGGCGGCCTTGCGCCGGAAAAGGTGGCGCGCTTGGGCTTTGGGCTGGTGCCCGAGGGGCGGCAGGTCTTTCCCACCCTGACCGTACGCGAAAATCTGGTCGCGACGGCAGCCAACCGACTGGGCGCCAAGGGCCCCTGGACGCTGGCGCGGATTTACGACCTCTTCCCGCGCTTGGGCGAGCGTGCCGGGCAATTGGCGGGCACTCTCTCCGGAGGCGAGCAGCAGATGCTGGCCGTCGGTCGCGCCCTGATGACCAATCCCCGGCTGTTGATCCTGGACGAGGCCACCGAAGGCCTGGCCCCGGTCATCCGCGCCGAAATCTGGCACACGGTCGAGAGGTTGAAGCGTGAGGGGCAGTCCATTCTGCTGATCGACAAGACCTTTTCGGTCCTGAAGCGTCTGGCAGACCGGCACTTCATTCTGGAAAAGGGCACCACGGTCTGGACCGGCACCAGCGAAGACCTGACCCGCGATCATGCCCGCGTGCAAGCCTGGGTGGGGGTCTGATGCGTCTGGTTCTGGTGGGCTGGGGGGCAATCGGGGCCGAAGTGGCGCGGCTTCTGGCGGTCCGCAAGGCTTCGGTCGAACTGGTGGGCGTCGCGGTGCGTGACGCAAGCCGACACCTGCCCTGCCCGGTGATCTCCGATCCCGCCCAACTTGCCGCATTGCGTCCCGATCTGGTGGTCGAGGCGGCAGGCCGCACTGCGGTGATGCCCTGGGGCGAGGCCGCCTTGCGGGCAGGGGCCGACTTCGCCCCGGCCTCGACGTCAGCCTTTGCGGAATCGGGCCAGTTGGAGCGTCTTTTGGACCTGGCCCATACGGCGGCCCGACAAGTCTTGATCCCGGCAGGCGCACTTGGCGGGATGGATGCCTTGTCGGCGGCGTCGCGATTGCCGCTGCACAGCGTGACGCATGAGATCCGCAAACCAGCGCTGGCCTGGCTGGGAACCGAGGCCGAATCCTTGTGTAATTTGTCCGACCTGACCGCGCCCACGGTCTTTTTCGAAGGCAGTGCGCGCGCCGCGGCGCAGCGGTTTCCCCAGAATGCGAACGTCGCGCTGATCACGGCGCTGGCCGGGGTAGGACCGGACAGCACCACCCTGCGCCTGATCGCCGACCCGGGCGCCACCAGCAACAGTCACCGGGTGCTTGCCAAGGGCGACTTCGGCCGGATGGAGATCACGCTTGAAAATGCGCCCCTGGCTCACAATCCGAAATCCTCGGCCCTGACGGCGCTGTCCCTGGTGCGGCTGATCGAGAACCGGGTCAACCCGCTGGTGATCTGACAAGGATAGGTCGATGCCAACCGGTGAAAGCGACCTTCAGCGATGGGCGGGAAAGGGCCTTGATCCCTTCTACTCTGCGACCAAGGCCGCGAATAGGGCAAACGGGCAGAACCCGGGCGTCAACTGGCCTTTGCGGATCATGTTCGCGACTTCGATCCCCTCAGGTGTAGCAGAGGCGGAGGATATGACCCCTTTCGGGAATTGAGCGCCCTTGAACGAGATCTATTCGGTCCTGCGAATGCACCAGCCCGTGCGACCGTCGATCCGCCAGCACACAGCGGCCAGGAACCGACGTTTGCGACAGAACCCGCGCGGGACTCTCCTCAGAACCGCTCCGCCCGCAGCACCTCGGCATCGGTGACCCCGATGACCCCGATGTGCCGCTCCACCACCGAGTAAGCCGCTTCCAGCAGCGCATCCAGCCGGTCCGGCCGGATCAGGCAAACGACCGCAACCATCCCGCTGCGGCCGATCTGTCCTTCCTGCGTCCAGCGGCCAGAGCGGCCCGATCCGCCCAACACCGGCAGCACAGTGAACCCGGTTACCCCCGCCTTTTCCAGCGCGGCGGTGAGGCGTCCTTCCATCGGCGCCTCGATGATGATCTCGACCCGTTTCGCCTTGTGCGTCTGCATCTCAGCCCCCCACTGCTGTTGCCACGGCCACCCAGGCCGGGATGCCTACGACCAGATTGAACGGAAAGGTCACCCCCAGGGACAGCGTCAGGTAGATCGACGGGTTCGCGTCCGGCAGCGCCACCCGCATCGCGGCGGGCACGGCGATGTAGCTCGCCGACCCCGCCAGCACCATCATCAGTGCGATGCCCCCGGTCGACAGCCCCAGCGCCAGCCCCGCC
>JBGSVS010000425.1:0-2209 GCA_041752895.1 Tabrizicola sp. | reverse complement strand
AGCGGTCGCCGGGGCTGGCGCGCAGCCGTTCCACCACCGACTGATGCAGCGCGTTGTGGTTCGCCTTGGTCCAGCGCCGGATGATCTGCAGCGCCTCCCAGTAGTCGCGCCCCTCGGCCGTGTCCGCCGGAATCCAGGCGTTCTGCTTCAGCGTCGCGGGCGACAGCGCCTGCCGGAAGCGTTCGGCGACCGCCATCCCGTGCTTGTACAAAAGCCCCCCCGGCCCGCGTGAGCCGTGGTGCGTGACCATCGCCACCCGCCCCGTCGCCCGGCTGCGCCCGATATAGAGGAAGTGGTTCCCGTCGCCTTGCGTGCCCATATGCGCCTGGGCGGCATGGATCATCCGCCCGTCTTGCAGGAACGGATTGCTGCGGAACTCGTCCAGCAGGTCCAGCGACACCGTGTAGCGGTTGCCCTGTTCGCGCCCGCCGGGGCCAAAATGGGTGATCGCACTTGCGGCATCGAGCGCGGCCTTCGGGTCCACATGCCCAAGGTCGGTGATCATCACGCTGCAGCAGATGTCGGCCGAGTGCATCCCCGGATGGATCGCGTTCCGGGTCGCCACCACACCACCCACGGGGATCGTTCCCAGCGGTCCGGCGGGGCAGGCGTCTGGCATGATCGACCCGGCAACGGCGGTCGGGGTCTTCAGGACCTCGGTCATCGTGGCGGTCACGTCGGACAGGTTTTGTTGCTCGTCCGGGTCTTCCGCGCGGATGTTGATGTTCAGCGGCACGGCCCCGGCCATCTGGGGCCGCAGGTGCGGCGGCGCCGGGGGCGGAAGGTCAGCGGTCAGCATCGCGCGCACGGTGTCCGCGTCACTGCCTGCGGAAATGGCCGCATTGGCCCGGGCCAGAAGGTCAGGGAAAGCGGGGCCGGGACGATGGCCCCAAGCTTTCAGGTCGTCGCCGGTGATTGGCAGGATTGCTTCAGTCATCATCTCAGTCACTCACATCATTGGCCCCGGCGACAAGGGTATGGCGACACATTCGTGCTCTATCCGCTGAGCTACGCGCCCACAGATGGAGAGCGCGGCGGGATTCGAACCCGCGACCACGAGGGTGACAGCCTGTAGTGCCGCACGGCATTCGCCGGGGTTTGGTTGGTCCGGCCCCCCATATGCTTGGCGGGGCCGGGGAAACTGGTTGGAGGGGAAGGGCTCGAACCCTCGACCTACGGGACCAAAACCCGCTGCTCTGCCTGCTGAGCTACCCTCCAATAGGACCGGGGCGACAAGAATAAAAAGACTATGGGAACCCCGGCCACACCGATGACCGCCTGCAAGGTGGGGGCTTGAACCCCACAGGTTTTCCCGTTTGTGCACTGTAATCCTTTCGGCATTCGCCCCGGTGTTCGGGTCCGGCGACAAGGCATGGCAAGACGTTTCCCTGAGCTACGCTTTCGCGGCGCGAGTTGAACGCGCGACCTCCGGTTTCCCGGCGCTCTGACCTGTAGTCCTGCCGGCATTCGCCGGATGGTTCTCCTTATGCTTGGCCCCGGCGACAAGGGTCTGCGACACGGTTCATGTGCTCTACCGGACTGAGCTACGCGCCGTTCCCTTCCGGGTGACGACACGACGGGATTCGAACCCGCGACCACAAGATTACTGTAGTGCCGCCAGCATTCGCCGGGGTGTTGGTCCCCCCGGCCCGAAGGCCGGAGGGGTTCAGAGTTGCACCGCCCGGATCTCTCCAACCCAGTGGTCGGGGCCCATCCGGCCGTCCGCGAAGGCGGCGATCTGGTCGAAGACCGCGTCCGAGAAGCCGCCGATGTTCAGCACGTCTTCCCGTTCCGCTGCCTGCGCCGTCCCGTAGGGCTGGATGTCGATGCAGACCAGTTTCGCCGCCTTGTTACGGGCCTTGAGCCGGGTCCACTCCGCCATCATCGCCGTCGCCTGCCCGCCCTGGCGCGCATCGACCCAGGACTGGTTGTCCGAGACGAAGATCACCAGGTCGGGCGCTTGCCGCGCCGTATTCAGCGCCGCCAGCGGGGCCGAACAGTTGGTCCCACCCCCACCAAGCGCCGCGAGTTTCTCGGCGTTGGTCAGAATGGTGTCGCACGCCTCCAGAGCCACATCACGCACGGCCACCTCGAAAGGCAGAACGCGCGCTTGGCGGTTCTTGCGCAGGACCGCCGCCGCGACCAGCGCCGCCACGTCGATGCAGCGCACGGCCGAGGTCGCTCCCTTGCGGAAGCCCGTGACGGGCGA
>JBGSVS010000424.1:0-2330 GCA_041752895.1 Tabrizicola sp. | reverse complement strand
GAGTGGCCGATGATCATCGAACTGGGGCATTTCGCGCTGATCCTGGCGCTGATGGTGGCCATCGTGCAATCGACGCTGCCCCTGTGGGGCGCGCATCGGGGTGACGCGCGGCTGATGGCGCTGGCTGTGCCGTCGGCGATGATCCAGCTGGTGCTGGTCGGGGCGTCCTTTGCGGTCCTGACCTGGGCCTTTGTCGCCTCGGACTTCTCACTTGCGGTGGTGGTGTCGAATTCGCACACCGCCAAGCCGATGATCTACAAGATCAGCGGGGTCTGGGGGAACCATGAGGGGTCGCTGTTGCTGTGGGTGTTGATCCTGGCGATCTATGGTGCAGCGGTGGCGGTGTTCGGCGGCGGGCTGCCGGTGCGGCTGCGGGCGCGGGTGTTGTCGGTGCAGGGGCTGATCGGGGTGGCGTTCCTGCTGTTCCTCTTGCTGACCTCGAACCCGTTCTGGCGGCTGGCGGTGCCGCCCCTGGACGGCGAGGACCTGAACCCCCTGCTGCAGGACCCCGGATTGGCCTTCCACCCGCCGTTTCTGTATCTGGGCTACGTCGGCCTTTCGATGGCCGTCAGCTTTGCCGTCGCGGCCCTTATCGAGGGGCGGGTCGATGCCGCCTGGGGGCGCTGGGTCAGGCCATGGACGTTGGCGGCCTGGGTATTCCTGACCATCGGCATCGCTTTGGGGTCATGGTGGGCCTATTATGAGCTTGGCTGGGGCGGGTTCTGGTTCTGGGACCCGGTCGAAAACGCAAGCTTCATGCCCTGGCTCTTGGCGGCGGCGCTTTTGCACAGTTCCATCGTGGTGGAAAAGCGGGAAAGCCTGAAGGCCTGGACGGTGCTTCTGGCGATCATGGCCTTCGGGTTCAGCCTGATCGGGACTTTCATCGTGCGGTCGGGGGTCATCACCTCGGTCCACGCATTTGCCAACGACCCAGAGCGCGGGGTGTTCATCCTGTTGATCCTCGGCTTTTTCACGGGGGGCGCGCTGACCCTGTTCGCCTTGCGGGCTGGCGCAATGGAGGCGCGGGGGGTCTTCGCGCTGGTCAGCCGGGAAAGCGCGCTGGTGGCGAACAACATCCTGCTGTCGGTGGCGGCGTTTGTCGTCTTCATCGGGACAATCTGGCCGCTTGTGGGAACAATGTTGCTGGGACGCGACCTGTCCGTGGGCGAGCCGTTCTTCAATGCAGCCTTTTCGCCCTTCATGGTGGCCTTGGCGCTGATCCTGCCGCCGGGTGCGATGCTGGCGTGGAAGCGGGGCGACATCGAGCGGTCCCTGCGCGGGCTGATCCCGGTTGCGGTGCTGGCAATGGCGCTGGGGGCGCTGGCATTCGCGATGCAGACCGGGCGGACGGCGCTGGGGCCGATTGGCCTGATGCTTGGCGCTTGGGTCGGGTTCGGGACGCTGGCCGATCTTTGGGCGCGGACCGGGCGACAGGGGATTGGTAGCCGGTTTGCCCGGCTGTTCCGGCTGCCGCGCGCGGACTGGGGCAAGACCACAGCGCATTTCGGGCTTGGGGTCACGATCTTTGCGGTCTCGGCGATGATGTCCTGGAAGATCGAGGACATCCGCGTGCTGCAGGTGGGCGAGACCTTCCCGCTGGGGGCTTATGAGGTCAGGCTTGACAAGGTCGAAGAGGTGCAGGGGCCGAACTACACGTCCACGATGGGCTGGATGACGGTGTTCAAGAACGGCTCGGAACTCGTTGTTTTACAGCCTGAAAAGCGGGTCTACCCGGTGGCGCAGATGCCGACGACGGAGGCCGCAATCGACTATGGCTTTCTGCGCGACATCTATCTTGTGCTGGGCGACAAGCAGCAAAGCGGCGGCTGGGCGGTCCGAAGCTATATCGAACCGTTCGCCAACTGGCTTTGGGGAGGGTGCCTTCTGATGGCGTTTGGTGGAGTGCTGAGCCTGTCGGACCGGCGCTACCGGGTTGCAGCGGGCGCGCGGCGGGTGGTTCCGACCGGGGTGCCTGCGGAATGATGTGTTTTCTCAAGCGGCGGTGGGCAGATTGCCCACCCTTCGCCCTTGCCTTGTTCCTGGCGGTCAGCCCGGCCTTTGCGGTGCAGCCCGACGAGATGCTGGCCGACCCCGCGCTGGAATCGCGCGCTCGCGAGATCAGCCGTGATATCCGCTGCCCTGTCTGCCAAGGCGAGACGATTGACGACAGCAACGCCCCGATCAGCCGGGACCTGCGGCTGATCATCCGCGAGCGTCTGGTTGCGGGCGACACGGATGCCGAGGTTGTCGACTTCATCGTCGCGCGCTTTGGCGAGGGGGTGCTGTTCAATCCGCCGGCGGAAGGCGCGAACCTGGTGCTGTGGCTGGCA
>JBGSVS010000423.1:0-2162 GCA_041752895.1 Tabrizicola sp. | reverse complement strand
GACCGACGACCCGGAGGCGAACCTGCCGGTGACGGTCGGACTGGTGCGCAAGGCCGTCGCGGGCGGGGCCGGGTTCGTGCTGACGCCGGAACTGACGAACGGCCTTTCCTCCAGCCGCGCGCATCAGCGCAGCGTCTTCCGGCATGAGGACGACGACCTGACCCTTGCCGCGCTGCGGGACGAGGCGAAGGCGTCGGGAATCTGGCTTCTGATCGGCTCGCTGGGTCTTCTGACCCATGACGGCGACGGTCGCTTTGCCAACCGCAGCTTCCTGATCGCGCCCGATGGCAGTGTGGCCGCGCGCTATGACAAGATCCACATGTTCGACGTCAATGTCTCGGCCACCGAAGTCTACCGCGAAAGCGAGGGCTACCGGCCGGGGACCAAGGCGGTGGTGGCTGAGACACCTTTCGCGAAGATCGGGATGACCGTCTGCTACGACGTCCGCTTTCCGGCGTTGTATCGGCGGCTGGCGCAAGGCGGGGCGCAGATCATCACCGTCCCGGCGGCATTCAACCACATCACCGGGGCGGCGCATTGGGAGACACTCCTCCGTGCCCGGGCCATCGAGACAGGGTGTTTTGTGCTGGCTCCGGCGCAGACCGGCTTTCACCCCGAAACCAACGGCAAGGGCCGCAGGACGCACGGCCATTCGCTGGCGATTGCGCCTTGGGGCGAGATTCTCGCCGATGCGGGGAGAGAACCGGGGGTGACGCTGGTCGACCTCGACCTTGGCAAGGTCGCAGAGGCGCGCGCCCGCGTCCCCTCGCTGTCCCATGACCGGGGCTTTGACGGGCCATGACCGGCGAGAAGGCAGACGACATCGCGGTGGCGCTGTTTGGCGAGCTGTTCATGGCCGACCAGCTGGCGCGGAACCGAATCTCCAAGGTCCTGCCCAAGGGGATGGAGCTGTCGCACTTCAGCGTTCTGAACCACCTCGCGCGGATCAATGACGAACGGACCCCGGCCCAGCTGGCGCGGTCATTCCACGTCACGCGGGGTGCGATGACCAACACGCTGACCAAGCTGGAATGGGCGGGTCACGTCCATATCCGCCCCGATTGGGAGGACGCCCGGCAGAAGTTCGTGGCAATCAGCCCCAGCGGCCGGTCGGCCCGAGACAGCGCGGTGGCCAGCGTCGTGCCGCTGATCGCCGAAGTGGTGCAGTCCATCGGTTCGGAAAAGATGCGCGCGCTTTTGTCCGTCCTGCGTGAGCTTCGGATTAGCCTTGAAGGCGAAGGCGGCTGAGGCTTGCCTGCAACGGCGGTAGGGCCAAATGCGTCGGGCGGCCTGAACCGGGCCTGTTCCGCCCCGTTAGCCCTTGCCCTGCACAGTGGTTCCAAGCATAGACTGTCCCCATCTTCAGGGTCCGGTCACCATGCAATTCACGTCTCGTTGCCTGCTTGCTTCCCTTGCCGCCAGCACGGCCCTGTCGCTTGCGCCCGCCTTCGCCGAAGGCACGCTGAACATCAACGGCGCGACCGGCCTGATCGACATGCCTTCGGGCGAGGCGCAGAAGGACGCGACGTTTTCGTTCAGCACCTCGGTTGTCGGGCCGATCACCCGCACGACGCTTAGCTTTCAGTTCAGCGAAAGGCTGTCGGGCTCGTTCCGGTTCCAGACCTGGAACGACTGGGACACGCTGATCGCCGGGGACGCCAAGGAGACCGACCGCAGCATGGACCTGCGCTATCAGGTCCTGAAGGAAGGCACCTATAGGCCCGCTCTGACCATCGGCCTGATCGATTTCACCGGGCAGGGGCTGTTCTCGTCCGAATATGTGGCGGCGACCAAGGGCTTTGGCGACCGGTTGAAAGTGACGGCGGGTATTGGCTGGGGGCGGCTTGGCAGCGATGGCGGCATCGGCTCTCCGTTCGGCAGCCGTCCGGCGGTCAGCCCGACCGGCACGCCCAACGCCGACCAGTGGTTCCGTGGCGAGGCCGCGCCCTTCGCCGGGGTCGAATACAAGATCAGCGACACCTGGACCTTCAAGGGCGAATATTCCTCGGACGCCTACACTCTTGAAGACAGCACCCGCGGCCTTCTGGACCGGAAAAGTCCCTTCAACTTCGGCTTCGAATACCAGCGCAATCCGAATATGCGGTTCGGGCTCTACTCGCTCTACGGCTCCGAAGTCGGCCTGACCTTCCACGTCATCCTTG
>JBGSVS010000422.1:0-1936 GCA_041752895.1 Tabrizicola sp. | reverse complement strand
AGGCGATGGGCGCGGACCTTGATCTGCGCGACGGCTATGTCCATGCCAAGGCGCCCGGCGGCCGGCTGAAGGGCGCGGTCGTCGAGTTTCCCTTCGTCTCGGTCGGGGCCACGGAAAACGCGCTGATGGCGGCGACGCAGGCCAACGGCACGACGGAACTGAAGAACGCCGCGCGCGAGCCCGAGATCGTCGACTTGGCCCGCTGCCTGAAGAAGATGGGCGCGAAGATCGAGGGCGAGGGCACCGCGACCATCACCATCGAGGGGGTGGACCGCCTTGGCGGGGCGACGCATCAGGTGGTGACCGACCGGATCGAGCTTGGGACCTACATGCTGGTCCCCGCGATCTGCGGCGGTGAGGTCGAATGCATCGGCGGCACGCTGGATCTGGTCGGGGCGTTTGCCGAAAAGCTGGATGCGGCGGGGGTCTCGGTGACCCAGACCAACCGGGGTCTGAAGGTTTCCCGCAAGAACGGCCGGGTGCGCGCAGTCGATGTCACGACGGAACCCTTCCCTGGCTTTCCGACCGACCTGCAGGCGCAGATGATGGCGCTTCTCTGCACCGCCGAGGGGACGAGCGTTCTGGAAGAGAAGATCTTCGAGAACCGCTTCATGCATGCTCCGGAACTGATCCGCATGGGCGCGAAGATCGATGTCCACGGCGGCACGGCTACGGTCACAGGCGTCGAAAAGCTGAAGGGTGCACCTGTGATGGCGACCGACCTGCGGGCTTCGGTTTCGCTGATCCTCGCTGGCCTTGCGGCTGAGGGCGAGACGGTGGTCAGCCGCGTCTATCACCTGGATCGCGGCTATGAGCGGGTGGAAGAAAAGCTTCGCGCTTGCGGCGCGCATATCGAGCGCATCAGCGCATGACGCCCCCGAAACCTGAAGACGCCAAGTTCCAGGATGGCGGCGAGGTCCCTTTGCGGCTGGTCGCCCAGGATGCCGAGGACCTGAAGGTCATCTCCAGCCTTGTGCAGGATGCCGTCCTGCCGGTGACCGAACTGCAATACGACGCCAGGCGTCGCCGCTTTGCCCTGATGCTGAACCGTTTCCGCTGGGAGGACCGCTCTCAGGCCGAACAGGTGGGCCGGGCCTATGAACGGGTGCGGTCGGTGCTGGTGGTCGAGGATGTTCGAAAAGTGCAATCCTTTGGCTTTGATCGCGCTGAAAAGGACTTGGTGTTGTCGCTTTTGTCCATGTCCTTTGAACCGGGTGAGGACGGCACCGGTCGCCTGACACTGGTGCTTGCAGGCGACGGGGCCATTGCGCTGGACGTCGAGGCACTGGACTTGCGGCTGGACGACGTGACCCGGCCTTACCGCGCGCCCTCGGGGAAAATGCCGCAGCACGGCTGACGGCAGGACCGGTAACCACGGGGATGTGACCGCCCTTGCCTCGCGAATGCGGTTAGCCTGCGTCCCGAAACGGCTGTCGAGGATGCCCCCATGGTTCGCCTGCTCCGCAAACTGATGTTGCCCGTCCTTGGCCTGCTGGCCTTCGGGACAGTTGCCCATGCCTGTGGCGGGACCGAGCCCTGCAAGCTGGGCGACCGGCGCTATTACATCCAGATGCCGCCCGACCATGGCGGCAAGACCGCCGTCCCCGCGCTGATCTTTCTGCATGGCTATCAGGGCAGCGGGCTGGGCAGCCTGCGCTGGAAGGCGCTGCGGGCCGCCGCCGCTGATCTGGGGGCCGCGCTGATCGTGCCCGAGGGCGTCGATGGTTCGTGGATGCTGGACAACACTCCGGGCGATCCATCGGGCGACCAGTCGGACGAACTGACCTATTTCGATGCCATGAAGGCCGATGCGACCAGTCGGTTCGCCGTTGATCCCGACCGGATGGTCGTCGTCGGCGCCTCGGCCGGGGGGATGGCCGCCTGGACCCTGGCCTGCCACCGCAGCGCATCCTTTGCGGGTTTCGTGCCGATGGCG
>JBGSVS010000421.1:0-4871 GCA_041752895.1 Tabrizicola sp. | reverse complement strand
GTCGGCCGTGGCGTACGGGGGCTGGTCGCCCGCGACGGCCTGATACTCGCGCCCGCCCATGGTCAGCGCGCCTCCCAGCGGCGCGCCGGTCATGTCGGCGTTGCAGGTCATCCCGTGCGCCTCGTCCAGACGGGTCAGGTCCATCCGGTCGGCAAAGCAGACGATCCAGGTGCCGGTGGAGACGAGAACGAAGTCGGTCAGCCCGGCGGCCTGATAGCGGAAAAAGCTGACCGAGCTGTCATGTGCGCCCGCATGTATGCGGAGCGGTGGCAGATCGTGGCGGAGGGCGAGGTCGGGGCGGATGGGGCCAAGGTCATCGGCGGCGCGGGCGAAGGGTGGCATCAGGCGGCCCCAGCCGCGCGCGGCGACGATGGGGGACCAGGTGCTGTCGCGGACGTTCCAGAGATGCGATTGCGCGCCGAGGATCGATGCTTCGCTGACAGCAGCGCCCGTCAACCGCCAGGCCCAGTATTGCGGGA
This sequence comes from Tabrizicola sp., assembly GCA_041752895.1. Classification (GTDB taxonomy): domain Bacteria; phylum Pseudomonadota; class Alphaproteobacteria; order Rhodobacterales; family Rhodobacteraceae; genus Tabrizicola. The sequence continues at coordinate 4,392 of JBGSVS010000421.1, read as the reverse complement.
TGCCAAGGCACCAGCTGGCACCGGCGAAGGCCTGGGGTTCGGCAGTTTCAGCCCAGAACATTTGCCGGGCGGTGTGCGTGGCGGCCATCATAACGGCGGAGCCCCGGTCGAAAAAGCCGCCCGATTGGGGCGCGTAGGCGGCGTCGAGGCCCGGCGGCAGGGGCTGTTCGTAGTCGATCATCGGCAGCGCAAGGCCGGTGCCCCCTGCGTCTGGGTCATCGGTGACGAGCATCCCGCCCGAGCCGTGGCCGGAGGCGACAAAGTGCTGCAGGGGGTGGCGGCGGGACAGGGCCTTGAGGCCATCGAGAACGAAGGCGTTCTGTTCGGCGAGGTCATGGTGCCGCCACGGCGGGCCGGGCAGGACGGCATTGGGCAGGGTCAGCGTTTCCAGGACGTGACCTTCGGCCGTGCAGGCCGAAAGCTTCACGTTTGACTTGCCGACATCCAGAACCGCGACTGAGCCGTCAGACATTGGGGAGGCCTCGGATCGGGCGTGAGTTTTCGCAGAAAACTCGTGTCTGGGGGGCACGATTTTTCTGCGAAAAATCGGGGGGTTGGTCGCGGTTTCGCACGGTTCCCTGGGTCAGATCAACCGATACTGTTTTGCCTTGTTGCGCAGGAAGGGGAGACCCTTGTCCATCACTTCCTCGAAGTTCTCGGCCACCGGACGCCAGACGGCAAGGCCGTAGCCGACCTCGGGCGGCATGTTGATGAAGCTCTCCATCGCCAACCCGCCCTTGAAGCCGATGGCGGCGAGGGTGGCATAAACCTCATCCCAGTCGCAGGTGCCCATCCCCGGGGTGCCGCGGTCGGATTCCGACAGGTGGATGTAGCGCAGGTGGTCGCGGGCATCGAGGATGCCGTTGCCGGCGCCTTTCTCCTCGATGTTCATGTGGTAGGTGTCGAGGTGGATGAAGATGTTGTCGGCACCGACCTTCTCGATCATCCACTTGGCTTGGGCCCCAGTGTTGATCAGGTGGTTTTCGTAGCGGTTGACGGGTTCGATGCCGAAGGCGATCCCCAGCTTCTTCGCGTGTTTCGCGGCGGCGGTCAAAGCCCGCGCGATGTTGTCGTATTCGGCCATGGTTGGCGGCAGGCCGGTGCGTTCGCCGATGCCGCCATAGGTGACGCCCGACAGCGCCTCGCAGCCCATCTCGGCGGCCTTTTCCAGGCTGCGGGTCAGCTGTTCGATTGCCCCGTCGGGGTTCACGCTGGCCCAGTTTTCCTTCGGCAGGCCCAGCGAGGCGACGGCGCGCAGCCCATGCTTGTCCAGCAGCGCGCGGGTGTGGGGGGCATCGACCATCGCGGTGTTCAGAAGCGCGATCTCGATGAAGTCCATCTTGTAGGCGGCGGCAGAGGGGATGGTCTTTTCCGCCCCTGCCCGGTCCCAATGCATCGTCCACATGCTGGTATGAACGCCAAAGCCTTCCATGGTCATCTTCCTTTTCGTCTGTGGTCTGAAATGCGGCCCGCGCCCCAGCGCAGGATCATGACGCCGACGAGGAACAGGCCCCAGACGGCGGTGGAGAGGTGCTGGTTCGCGCCCATCAGGTTCAGCCCTGAGGACAGGACCTGCAGGACGATGAGGGCGATCACGACGGGCAGGACCCGGCCGAAGCCGCCGAAGGGGTCTACTCCGCCAAGGAAGCAGGCAAGCACGGTGACAAGGAGGAGCGCCTCGCCATGGCCGACGCGGACCGAGTTGAAGCGGCTGAGCATCAGGATGCCCGCGATGGCGCACATGACTCCCGACAAGGTGTAGATCAGGACGAGGGTGCGTTTGGTGTGGAGGCCCGAATAGGCGGCGGCGCGGATGTTGGAGCCGATCATGCGGACGGAAAAGCCGTGGCGGGTGAGGGTCAAGAGGATGTGCCAGAGGACGGCGCAGACGAGGAACAGGATCAGGGGGACGGGGATGCCAAGCACCGTGCCGTGGCCGAGGGTGGCCATCCAGGGCGGGAAGCCGGAGATGTCGCCACCCTTGGTCAGGAACTCTCCGAGGCCCCTAAGGAAAATCATCATGGCGAGGGAGACAAGGATCGGGTGCGCGCCGATGTAGGCGATGACGGCACCCATGATGGCTCCCGACAGGGCTCCGACCAGGAGGGCGAGGGTGGTGCCGATGAGGAAGGGCATGATCCCGGCATCGACGCCGCCGTATTGGTTCAGGACGAAGGCAAGGGTCAGGCCGGCCATGTTGGCGGTGGTGATGATCGCCAGGTTGAAGCCGCCCGAGATGATCGGCATCAGCATGGCGAGGGTGAGGAGGCCAAGCTCGGGCAGCTGGAAGGCGATGGAGCCGAAGTTGGCAGGGGTGAGGAAGTTCGGGGCGGCGAGGCTGAAGATAAGGATGACGAGGGTGAGGAAGCCTACGAGGCCGGGAACTTCGGGGCCGAAGGCGGTGACGGCGCGGCGGTAGAGGGCGGTCATTTCGCGGTCCCCCGGAACAGGCGGGAGGGGTCGCTGTTCGAGGTGGAGATCGCCAGCAGGATGATGATGCCCACGACCATCTTGAAGGCATACGGCGAGACGCCGAGGAGGTTCAGGCCGTTCTGGGTGATCGCCACCAAGAGGACGCCGAGGAAGCAGCCGAGGACGGAGCCCCTGCCCCCTCCCAATCGCGCGCCGCCAAGGACGACGGCGGCAAGGACTTCCAGCTCGCGCCCGATCAGGGCGTTGGGGATGACCTCTTTGGTGATGTGGGCCTGCATGAGGCCGCCGATCCCGGCCATCATCCCGCACCAGCCGAAGGCGATGGCTTGCATGAGGCCGATGGGTATCCCCGCCCGCCGCGCGCCTTCGGGGTTGTCGCCGAAGGCGTAAAGCTGGCGGCCCGTGGTGGTGCGGCGGATCAGGGCCCAGGTGGCGATCATGCAGACGGCCATGACGGCGACGGGCAGGATCAGCTCGGCCCAGGTGCCGGTGGCGGTCTGGTATTCCCAAAGGATAACGCGCTGCGACCACCAGGAGGGCAGGTTGTAGAGGAACTGGCCCGAGGAGAAGAACATCAGAAGGCCGAAGAAGGCGTTGAAGGTCGAGATGGTGACGACGATGGAGATGATGCGGAACTGGTGGATGAGGTAAGCGTTGATCAGGCCGAGGCAGAGGCCGAAGCTGCCTGCGAACAGGAACCCGATGGCCCAGTTGCCGCCGCCGATGGCCGCGAAAGCGTAGACGCAGAGGTACTGCACAACGCTGGCGGCAACGGCGAAGGAGATATCGATCCCGCCCGCGATCAGCACGACAAGCAGGCCAACGGCCCAGATCACGTTGACGGCGTTGTTGTTGAGAAGGCTGGTGAAATTGACCAGCGTCAGGAAATCCGGCGAGGCGAGGCTGAGGCCGGTGCAGAGGATCAGCAGCACCACGAGGAGCTTTGATTCCGTCGGATAGGCGCGCAGGAAGCTATGCATAGACGGCGGCCTCCATATCCTGCAGGCCGGTCTGGCGGGGGTCCCACTGATGGGTGATACGGCCCCCGGCCATGTGCAACACGCGGTCGGCGTTGAGGTAGACCTCGGGCACTTCGTCGCTGACCAGAAGGATCGCAAGGCCCTTGTCGGCCAGCTGACGGACGATGCGGAAGATGCCCGCGCGGGCGCCCACGTCGACGCCCACGGTGGGGCAGTCGAGGAGGAGGACGCGGGGTTCGGTCGCAAGCCACTTGGCCAGCACGACGCGCTGCTGGTTGCCCCCGGAAAGGGTGCTGACCGGGTCCGACGGTTGGCCGATCTTGACGGCAAGCTCGGTCAGCCAGTGGCTGACGGTGGCATCTTTCTTCTGCGAAGAAATCAGGCCCCCTGCCCCGCTGATCCGCTTCAGGACGGACAGCACCGCATTGTCGGCAATCGACTGCGGCTGGATCAGGCCCAGCGCGAGGCGGTCTTCGGAGACATAGGCGATCCCTTCGGCCACGGCATCGCGGTTCGAGGTGAAGTGCATCTCGCGCCCGTCCCGCAGGATGCGGCCCCGGTCGGGTTTGGTCATCCCGAAAAGGGTATGGCACAGCTCGGTCCTTCCTGCGCCGATCAGGCCGGTGAGGCCCAGGACTTCGCCCGCGTGGAGCGTGATGGAGATGTCGTCGTATTCGTTCGCGCGCGACAGGCCTTCGACGCGCAGGACTTCGGGGCCGGTTGCGTCGCGGGCGGTGACTTCTTGCGCGAAGGAGGTGCCGGTCATTAGTTCCGTGAGCCGCGACTGGGTAATGCCTGCGGTCGGGTAGACGCCGACGAGTTTGCCATCGCGCAGGACGGTGACGCGGGAGGCGATCTCCAGCACTTCGGCCAGGCGGTGGCTGACGAAGACCACGGCGACACCGCGTGCCGAGAGGGTGCGGACGACGGCCAGAAGCGCGTCGGTTTCGGACTGGGTGAGGCTGGCGGTCGGTTCGTC
>JBGSVS010000420.1:0-3899 GCA_041752895.1 Tabrizicola sp. | reverse complement strand
CTTTGCCGCGCTTGGCCCCGCATTGCGGCATGAGATGCTGGCCCTTGTGCGCGAGGTGGCCGACCGCACGGGGGCGCTGGTCCTGATGGTCACGCATGACCCCGAGGACGCCCAGGCGCTGCAGGGACTGACGGCTTTCGTCTCGGGCGGCATCGTGCAGCCCCCGGTTCCGACCGCCGCGCTTTTGACCGATCCACCGCCAGACGTGCGCGCCTATCTGGGCCACAAATGAAAAACCCCGCCGTCGGGCGGGGTTTTTCCGAACGTGTTCGCTGACGGGATCAGGCGTGTGCCTTCTTGCCCTTGACGCCCGCCCAGATGCGCTTGTTCGTCAGGTAAAGCAGCGTCGACAAGAGCGCCAGGAACAGCACGCTGATGAAGCCAGCATTCTTGCGGTCCATCAGCTTCGGTTCGGCGGCCCACATCAGGAACGCAGAAACGTCCTCGGCCATGTGATGCACGGTGGCCGGGTGGCCGTCGGCATAGGTCACCTGGTCGTCGGACAGCGGCGGAGGCATTGCGATCCAGCCCGTCGAGAACGCCTTGTTCTCATAGAAGGCGGTGCCGAACTCTTCCTTCTCCTCACCCGTATAGCCGGTCAGGAGCGAGTAAATGTACTCCGGTCCGCCCATCCCGTTGAACAGCTGGCTCATCCCGGTGCCGTAGGGCCCGTGAAAGCCCGCGCGGGCCTTGGCCATCATCGACAGGTCAGGCGCGCCGGCCCCGGTGTTGGCCGGGAAGTTGTCGGTCGGCAGGCCCTCGCGGTCCTCAAGGGTTTCCTTGTCGGTGATCGTGAACTGCTTGGCGTAGGCGCGAACCTGATCTTCCGGGATACCCGGGCCGCCTTCGTCCGACAGGGTGCGCAGGGGCACGTATTTCAGCCCGTGGCAGCCCGAGCAGACCTCGGTAAAGACCTGCAGACCGCGCTGCAGCTGGAACTGGTCGAACTTGCCGAACGGGCCTTCATGGGCGAAGGCCACGTCCTCGATGTGCTGCTCATGCGCGGTTTCAGCCCAGGCGGGAACTGCCAGAGCGAGAACCGATGCGGCTGTGAGTGCGATGTTGCGGAACATGTGTTGTTTCCTCTCACTCGGCCGGATGGGCGGGTGCGCCGTAGTGGGCATTGAAGTCTTCCTCGATGGTCGCGGGCTGGGCCAGCGGCTTCTCGATCACGCCCAGAAGCGGCAGGATCACCAGGAAGTAGGCGAACCAGTAGGCCGAGGCGATCAGCGAGATCGTCGCGTAGGGTTCCTCCGCCGGCATCGCGCCGCACCACATCAGGACGACGAAGTCGATCACCAGCAGCGCGAACCACCACTTGAACATCGGGCGATAGCGGCCCGACCGCACCGAGGAGGTGTCAAGCCAGGGCGCAAGCGCCATGACCGCGATCGCGCCGAACATCGCCAGCACGCCGAAGAACTTGGCGTCGATGATGCCGAAGGACAGCCAGTTGGCCGCGATCACCACCCAGACGTCCGCAGTAAAGGCGCGCAGGATCGCGTAGAACGGCAGGAAGTACCATTCCGGAACGATGTGCGCGGGCGTCGCAAGCGGGTTCGCCTCGATGTAGTTGTCGGGGTGGCCAAGGTAGTTCGGCATGAAGCCGACCACGGCAAAGAACACCGCCAGGATCACCGCAAGCGCGAACAGGTCCTTGATCACGAAGTAGGGCCAGAACGGCAGGGTATCGCGCTCGGCCTCTTCCTTCGACCCGCGGCGGACATCAACACCTGTGGGGTTGTTGTTGCCAGTGGTGTGGAAGGCCCAGATGTGCACCGCGACCAGCGCCGCGATCACGAACGGCAGCAGGTAGTGCAGCGAGAAGAAGCGGTTCAGCGTGGCATTGTCGACGGCAGGGCCGCCCAGAAGCCAGGTCTGGATCGCTTCGCCGATGCCCGGGATCGCGCCGAAGAGACCGGTGATCACCGTGGCCCCCCAGAACGACATCTGGCCCCAGGGCAGCACATAGCCCATGAAGGCGGTGCCCATCATCAAGAGGTAGATGATCATGCCGACGATCCAGGTGATCTCGCGCGGGGCCTTGTAGCTGCCGTAGTAAAGACCGCGGAAGATGTGCAGGTAGACGGCGAAGAAGAACAGCGAGGCGCCGTTCATGTGCAGGTAGCGGATGAAGTAACCGCCGTTCACGTCGCGCATGATATGCTCGATCGAGGCGAAAGCCATATCGACATGCGGGGTGTAGTGCATCGCCAGGATGATCCCGGTGACGATCTGCAGAGCAAGGCAGAAGGTCAGGACGATACCCCAGATCCACATCCAGTTCAGGTTGCGGGGGGTGGGGATCATGATGGTGTCGTACAGCAGCCCGACGATGGGAAGGCGACTGTGCAGCCAGCGCTCACCCCCGGTCTTGGGCTCGTAATGGTCGTGCGGAATTCCGGCCATCTCTGGTCTCCTTACCCAAGCTTGATCGTGGTTTCGTCGAAGAAGGCGGCGACGGGAACGTCGAGGTTCCGCGGCGCGGGTCCCTTGCGGATGCGGCCCGCCGTGTCGTAGTGCGACCCGTGGCAGGGGCAGAACCAGCCGCCGAACTCACCCGCGCCGTCGCCCAGAGGCACACAGCCGAGGTGGGTGCAGACACCCATCATCACCAGCCATTCGCCCGCTTCGTCGAGGGTGCGGTTCGCGTCCGAGGCATCCGCGTCCGGCTTGTTCGCGTTCTCGCCGTTCTGGTCAGGAAGATCGGTCAGCGCGGTGGCGCGGGCGGCTTCGATCTCTTCGGGGCTGCGGCGGCGGATGAAGACCGGCTTGCCACGCCATTTGACCGTAAGCTGGGTGCCAACCTCGACCGCCGAGATGTCGACGAGGATCGACGCCAGCGCGCGGGTGTCCGCGGAAGGGTTCATCTGGTTGACCAGCGGCCAGACAGCGGCACCCGTCGCTACCACCCCGGCGCCCGCCGTTGCGTAGTACAGGAAATCCCGCCGAGTGCCTTCGCCGGTGCCTGCGTGATCGTCTACGTGGGACACGAGAACTTCTCCCCTTTCAGGCCGGTGGATGCCGACCCATGTGACTTGAGGGGCAATGGAAATCCCATGCCCCGTCGGGCGCGTGTTTAGCCAAGGCTAACCGCCTCGTCCAGCGGACATAGCCGAAGATCGGCGCATTTCTCTGCGGCACACTGTCCCGTGTGACGCCTTTGACGCGGGTTCAGGCTGCCGGGGCGGTCGCCTGCATCGCCGGACGGGCCGCAAAACCCGCATACCAGGCTGCCAGAGCAGAGTGGTCGGCGCGCCAGTCCCTCTCGCCGTGGCGGAGGTCAAGATAGCCCAGCGCGCAGCCGACGGCGATCTGGCCCATGTCGAGTGGGCCGGACAGGTGGCTCATCCAGCGCTCCTCCAGTGCTGTCAGCGCGCGGGCGATCTTCTGCCACTGCGCCTCGGTCCAGCCGGGCGAGCGTGTGGCTTCCGGGCGGACGTGCATTTCGTAGCGCATCAGGACAGCAGAGTCGGCGATGCCGTCGCCGGTCGCCTCGATGGTCAGCGCATCCCAGAGGCGGGGGGCGGCGGGGTAGAGGCCGGACTGCAGGAGATCGTCGAGATACCGCGTGATGACCCGGCTGTCGTAGAGGGTGGGGCCGTCGGTGCGTTCCAGCGCCGGGATCTTGCCCAGCGGGTTGCGGTCGACGGGCAGCGTCCCGGGGTCAAGCGGATGCCCGGCAGCGGGGACGAGGGCGACGCGGTCGACTGCCTTGGCTTAGTGGAGGAGAACCATCACCTTGCGGACGAAGGGTGAGGCCGGGGCGTGGAAAAGCTTCACTCCCCCGTTTCCCGCAGGCGGAGGCGGGCCATCAGGCCGGCGTCGATCTCGTAGGTCCTGCCCCGGATGCGGATCACGCGGCGGAGGCGGGCGGTGGCGTTGGTCTGTCTGTCGTC
>JBGSVS010000419.1:0-6631 GCA_041752895.1 Tabrizicola sp. | reverse complement strand
GATCGGCGCTGGTTGAAGCCGCGACAGCGGGGTCACCACGGCCGAGGGCCGCATCGGCATTGGCGTCACCGGATCGGGACGCGCTTCGGGTCGCACGGGCACCGCCAACACCGTCGAGGCATGCGGGCTTTCGATCCCGGTGATGCGCGTCGCACCTTCGATATCTGACGAAGCGGGGACAATCTTGCGTACCTGGTGGCTCTCTTCGGCATCCTCGTAACGGGTCACCGCCAGCGCCAGCCGCTTGAGGATCAGAAACACGATCAGCGCGATGGCCAGCGCAAACACGACCGACGGAAACAGGTGATAGTGGAACAGGAACCGCAGCACGACGAAGCACACCGCAAAGGCCGCGGCCACAAGTGCCCAGCCGCCCGTGCCAATCGTCGTCTCACTCTCCGAATCGTGCATTCCGTGTTTCTCCCCGGACCGTGCGGCCCAACCCCTTACCTGTTACGCCCGAGCCGCAGCCTCTGCATCTGCGACCGTGCCGCCCGCTGCAAGGATCCGCGCCTGCACGACCCAGCGGTCGCGGCTGACCCGTCCCTTGAAGCCTTCCAGATTGTCGTCGACCCAGGCGATCTCGGCCTCGGTCCAGGCGGCAATCTGGTCAAAGTGATAAAAGCCAAGCTTCTGGCACAGCTGTTCCAGCTTCGGCCCGATCCCAAGGATCAGCTGCAGGTCATCCGCCTTGCCCCCGCGTGCCGCCGTCAGCGCCTTGGGCTTGGTGCCCGACGACGCCACAGGAGCTTTCGCCTCGGGCGTGGCAAGCGGCGTTGCATTCAAAGCGTTGCCATCGACCTTCGGCTTGCCCTTGGAGGTCGCTTTCGCTTCCTGCACCGTCACGCCGGTTGCGTCGGCCGGAACCCCCGCTGCGGGCTTCGGCTCGACGGCCATTTCCTTCGCGGGCTTGACTGGCTTGGCGACAACACCCAGCCACGGGGTGACCAGCGGCACTTCGGTCCCGTCGATCCGCTTGACCGTATCCTTCAGGTCCACCGCCGCCTGGGCGCTGGCATTGTATTGTTTGCGGCCGGACTCGAACTCCTTGAGGCTGGTCAGCCCACCCGCAGGTTCGGACGAATAGCGCCCATTCTGCGGACCCGGCACCGGCACTTCGCCCTTGGAGAACCGCCCGATCAGCTCGCGCAACTTCTCCGCCGTCAGGTCCTCGTAGTAATCCTTGCCGATCTGGGCCATGGGGGCGTTCGCACAGGCCCCCATGCACTCGACCTCTTCCCAGCTGAACTTGCCGTCTGCCGAAAGGGTATGCGGGGTCTTGGCGATCAGCTCCTTGGCCACGGCGACCAGATCCTCGGCCCCGCAGATCATGCAGCTGGTCGTGCCGCAAATCTGTACGTGCGCGACCGAGCCGACGGGCTGCAGCTGGAACATGAAGTAGAACGTCGCAACCTCAAGCGCCCGGATATAGGCCATGCCCAGCATATCCGCGACGTGTTCAATGGCGGGGCGGGACAGCCACCCCTCCTGCTCCTGCGCGCGCCACAGAAGCGGGATGATGGCCGACGCCTGACGGCCTGCCGGATACTTGGAAATCTGGCCCTTCGCCCAGTCCAGGTTCGCCGGGGTGAAGGCGAAAGAGGCGGGTTGGTCCTTGTGAAGACGACGCAGCATCAGATCATTCCAACGATAAGAAGCGGAGCAACGGTCATGCCCAGCGGCATCACGACCAGGCCAAGCAGCAGAAATGGCGCAATTCCAAGGGCGATCACTTGGTGCATCCTTCGGTCTTGAGGGTCAGGGCGGACCGATCCGCGTTCAGCTCGGCCAGCCCTTCCGCCAGAAGTGCATCGGAGATGAGGCCCGAAGTCTCGCGGTCGATCCCGGCGGCGGGCAGTTGCTGTTCGGCTTCGGCCTCGGTCATCTCGCAACCGTTGGCGGTGACAACGGCGATGAACGCCTCCCGTTCCGCCTCGGTCGGGCCACCCTCGGCCAAGGCGGGCGACGCAAGCATCGCCAGGGCAAGGAACGCCGCCGACCTCACCGGTCGATCTCCCCGAAGACCACGTCCATCGTGCCGATGATGGCACTCACGTCGGCCAGCTGATGGCCCTTGCAGATCCAGTCCATCGACTGCAGGTGCAAGAACCCCGGAGCGCGGATCTTGGCGCGGTAGGGCTTGTTGGTTCCATCGGCCACCAGATAGACCCCGAACTCACCCTTCGGCGCCTCGACCGCCGCGTAAACCTCACCGGCGGGGACGTGGAAGCCTTCGGTGTAAAGCTTGAAGTGGTGGATCAAGGCCTCCATCGAGGTCTTCATCTCTGCCCGTTTCGGCGGGGTGATCTTGCCGCGCGAAAGGATGTCGCCCTGGCCCTCGGGGGCCTTCAGCTTGGCCACCGCCTGCCGGATGATGCTGGTACTCTCCCGCATCTCGGCCATCCGGCAAAGGTAGCGGTCATAGCAGTCGCCGTTCTTGCCGACGGGGATCTTGAAGTCGAACTCGTCGTAGCATTCGTAGGGCTGGCTGCGGCGCAGGTCCCAGGCCAGGCCCGACCCGCGCACCATCACGCCGGAATAGCCCCATTCCAGGATGTCTTTTTCGGTAACGATCCCGATGTCGGCATTGCGCTGCTTGAAGATGCGGTTTTCGGTGAGCAACCCGTCGATGTCGTCCAGCACCCTGGGGAAGGCCACGGCCCAGGCGTCGATGTCGTCCAGAAGCGCAGGCGTCAGGTCCTGATGCACGCCGCCTGGCCGGAAATAGGCCGCGTGCAGCCGCGCTCCGCAGGCCCGCTCATAGAAGACCATGAGCTTTTCGCGTTCCTCGAAGCCCCACAGCGGAGGCGTCAGCGCGCCAACGTCCATGGCCTGCGTGGTCACGTTCAGAAGGTGGTTCAGCACCCGACCGATTTCGCAGAACAGGACCCGGATCAACGACGCCCGACGCGGGACCGGCGTGCCCGTCAGCCGTTCGATCGCCAGACACCAGGCATGCTCCTGGTTCATCGGAGCCACATAATCCAGCCGGTCGAAATACGGCAGGTTCTGCAGGTAGGTCCGGCTTTCCATCAGCTTTTCGGTGCCACGGTGCAGCAGGCCGATATGCGGGTCGCAACGCTCGACGATCTCGCCGTCCAGCTCCAGCACCAGCCGCAACACGCCATGCGCTGCCGGATGCTGTGGGCCGAAGTTGATGTTGAAGTTGCGGATGCGCTGCTCGCCGGTCTCGAAATCCTTCGAGCCGTCGTCATAAGTGTTCACGCGGATGTCGCCGTCCATCATGTTCAAATCCCATCCTTCGCGGAACGGTTGGCCAGCTTGCGGACCTGCAAGACCAGGGCCTGAAGGGCAAAGGTCAAGACGACCCCGACCAGAAACCCGGGCAGAAGATCGCCCAGCGTAAGTTCGCGCGGCCCAAGAAAGCCGATCGGCTTCAGCAGCGCTTCACGGAAAGCTGTGACGGCGTAGACCTCGGTCAAGGTGGCGACCAGCGCCCCGGCCAGCAGCGGCAGCCACCAGCGGCCCACGAACGCAGATATGACCCCGGCCACCACCGCGACGACCCAGGTGGTCCAGGTCAGAAGGTTGAAGATCACCCCCTGACCGAACGCCTCAGCCGACCCGATGGATGCGCCGATCACTTCGCCGCCTCTTTCTTTTCGTCACCCGGAAGGATGTATTCCGCACCCTCCCAAGGGCTCATGAAATCGAACTGCCGGTATTCCTGCACCAGCTTCACCGGTTCGTAGACGACACGTTTCAAGGCCTCATCGTAGCGAACCTCGGTATAACCCGTGGTCGGAAAGTCCTTGCGCAAGGGATAGCCCCGGAAACCGTAGTCGGTCAGGATGCGGCGCAGGTCGGGGTGACCCGAGAACAGGATCCCGAACATGTCGAAGACCTCACGCTCGAACCAGTTGGCGCTGGGGTGCAGGTCGATGATCGAGGGGACCATCTCGTCCTCGCGCACCGCAACCTTCACCCGGATGCGCTGGTTCCGGTACATCGACAGGAAGTGGTAGACCACGTCGAACCGCTGGGCGCGCTCGGGGTGGTCGATGGCGGTGATGTCGACCAGCGTCGAGAACCGGCAGGACGGATCGTCGCGCAGGGTTTCGACCAGCGCCTCCAGGTTCGCAAGGTTCGCCGTGACCGTCAGCTCGCCAAAGGCCACAGCGGTCGACACCACCGCCTCCGGCTGCTTCAGTTCGATCATCGCGGCAAGTTCCTGCAGGGCTTCGGACATCGGATTACCTCACCAAAGTGCCAGTGCGGCGGATCTTCCGCTGCAGCTGCAGGATACCGTAAAGCAGCGCCTCGGCCGTGGGCGGGCAGCCGGGGACGTAGATGTCGACCGGCACGATCCGGTCACAGCCGCGCACCACCGAATAGCTGTAGTGATAATAGCCGCCGCCATTCGCGCAGGACCCCATGCTGATCACATAGCGCGGCTCGGGCATCTGGTCGTAGACCTTGCGCAACGCCGGGGCCATCTTGTTCGTCAGCGTGCCCGCGACGATCATCAGGTCGGACTGCCGGGGCGAAGCGCGGGGTGCCGTGCCAAAGCGTTCCAGGTCATAGCGCGGCATCGAGGTGTGCATCATCTCGACCGCGCAGCAGGCCAGCCCGAAGGTCATCCAGTGCAGCGACCCGATCCGCGCCCAGTTGATTATGTCCTCGGTCGAGGTCAGCAGGAACCCCTTGTCCGACAGCTCGCGGTTCAGCGCCTGAACGGCAACTTCGTGATCGCCGCCAGCCGTGTTTGCACCCGCCACAACGCCCATCGAAGTCACCCCTTCCTGCATTCCCGGCACCATCCGGAACTCCGGAGCGCCCTTTCGAAACCGTCCAGCCGGACTGCCCTGCGCAATCCTGTCAGACAAAGCGCCTTCGTCCCGACGAAACGGCAGGAACCGGGCGATCATCCGACCGTGATGCTCAATACCTGCGGCCCAAGTCAGGGTCAACCAACGGCAGTGCCGCAGACACAGCATTTTGGGGCCCCAACCCGGGGCAGAAGCCCCTATGTCCCAGGCCACCGCGCGCGACCTACGCAACCCGACCTTTCGGCGGACAACCGCGCAACGTGCGGTTTCCTTGTCGCAATCGCCTTTGCTGGGGGAACCCGATCGCTCTGCAGGCATTGTCCACATGTGCCGGACTATCTGGCTCTTTCATCAAGGAAAAATCTATCATGAAAAATACTCTCAAGCTGATCGTTGCGACCGGCATCATCGTGACCTCCACCGCGCCCGTTTTCGCGCAGACCGTGGTCGGCGACCCGATGACGACCAGCTGCGGCGACTTCATGGCGCTCGGCGACAGTGATCGGGTGCTGATGGCTCTGCAGTATGACGCCTACAATGCGATGTCGGAGACCGACAAGACCGCGATCGAGGCGATGACCGAAGAGCAGAAGGTCGCCTTGATCGCCGACACGCGGATGAAGCGCGAAGCCCTTTCGGCCGAAGATCAGGCCAAGATCACCGAGGCGGGGATGATCACGTATGAGAAGATCGTCACCAACTGCAAGGCGACGCCGGAAAAGGTCGTTGTCGATGCGATGGACGCAGCGATGTAATTTCGCCTGAACCGGTGAAATGAAGAAAGCGCGCATCCGGATCTCTGGATGCGCGCAACATTTTTGTCCGATTGGCGTTGATCGCAGGCGCTAGCCGTCCAGGCCCAGCGTCATGCCAGGGTCACTCCCACTCCAGCGCGCCCTTCTTCCATTCATAGGCGAAACCGACCGTCAGCACGGCCAGGAACAGCATCATCGACCAGAAGGCCGCCATGCTGATCTCGCCGAAAGCCACCGCCCAGGGGAACAGGAACTCGACTTCCAGGTCGAAGATGATGAACAGGATCGACACCAAGTAGAAGCGCACGTCGAATTTCATCCGCGCGTCGTCAAAGGCGTTGAAGCCGCATTCGTAGGCCGAGACCTTTTCGGGGTCCGGGTTCCGCACCGCGAGGACGGCGGCGGCGAGGATCAGGACAAGTCCCAACCCGACAGCGATGGCCAGCAGTATGAGTATGGGCAGATACTCGCGAAGGATAAGATCCACGAGGGGCTCCTTGATGGCTTGCGGCGCGCTTGCAAGGCGGACCGTCACCGGTCCGCTTCGTCTTTCGCCGGTTTACTCTGCGCCCCTGCCGGGGTCAACCGAAGCCGGGCCAGAATCCGGTCTTTGCGGGTGTATAAAATCAGGCAGACGAAGTGTTTCCTGAAGTAAATTGAGCGCTGACGCGCAAGTTTCTTGTCTCGGTGTCGGGACTTGCTCCCGCCGCCTCGGCTGATGCGGGTTTCACCCTCAAACTCCCGAGAGTATTTGTGAAAAGGGCAAGCGGCTGGTTCAGTGCCTGACCGGGTGGAAGCGGTAGGCCTGGCCGTCCCGCTCCAGCCTCCCGATACCCGGATGCGGCAGATGCGCCCCGGCGACAAGCCAGCCTTCGTCCAGGACCCGGCCGAACAGCGCCGCCCGCGTTCTCCGCGCCTGATCCGGGTCCTCGTCATATTTCCACGTCACTCCCGGCTGGCCGAACTGCAGCGGGTGATGCACGAGGTCGCCCCAGATCAACAGCCGCCCCTCGACCAGAAACGCCATATGCCCCGACGAATGGCCCGGAGCGTTGACCGCCACCACCCCCGGCAGCGGCCCATCGC
>JBGSVS010000418.1:0-4455 GCA_041752895.1 Tabrizicola sp. | reverse complement strand
CAGCCGGCCAGCAGCGGGTCAAGCTTGCCCGCGTGGTCCAGATCATGCAGGTCGTCGCAGCCGCCGACATGGGTCTTGCCGATGAAGATCTGCGGCACGGTCCGCCGCCCGTTCGCGCGCTGAGTCATCGCTGCGCGCAGGCCGGGGTCGCGGCTGACATCAATCTCGGTGTAGGCGACGCCCTTCTTCTGCAGAAGGCGCTTGGCCATCGCGCAATAGGGGCAGGTCTGGGTTGTGTAGATTTCCACGGGACGCATAAGGGCACCTCTTTCGCGCCCGAATATAAGGATTCACCCGTCCTTCGCAACGCGCGCCAGCCCAAGGACCGACACAGACCGCGCGCCTGCCGAAAAAAGCACCTCGGTTGCTGCTGCAAAGGTCGCGCCCGAGGTCATCACGTCATCGACAAGCAGGATGTCGCGGTCGCGCACCCTGCCCTCGCGGCCTTTCGGGACGATGAAGGCCCCGACCAGGTTGGCAAAGCGGGCATCACGGGTCTTGCCGTCCTGATTGCCGGTCGACCGCTTGCGGACCAGCGCATCCGGGCAATGCTCCAGCCCCGCCGACCGGGCAATGGCGCGGGACAGAAGCGCGGCCTGATTGTAGCGGCGCTTGAAAAGTCGCGTCCAGTGCAGGGGGACAGGCACGACCAGCATGCCCTCCTGCAGGATCGGCCGTGCGGCCTTGACCATCCAGGCGGCAGCCGGGCGGGCAAGGTCCATCCGGTCGCCGTGTTTCAGCGCCAGAACCAGGTTCCGGGCGTTCCCGGCATACATCAGCGCCGCCCGCCCCCGGTCCCAGGGCCGGGCGATGGTCATGCAGTCATCGCAAAGCGCCCGTTCCGTGCTGTCCGACCCGGGAAGCGGCACGCCGCACTGGTCGCAGACGAGGCCTGCGATGAACGGAGTCTCGCGCCAGCAGTCGCCGCACAATCCGAAGTCAGACTGCACCGGGGCCGCGCAGGAAATGCACTGCGGCGGATACAGAAGTTGCAGTGCGCCTTGCATTCCCATGTCGCGCTCCTAATGTCCCGCCGATGAACGCCC
The DNA here is from genome assembly GCA_041752895.1 of Tabrizicola sp. Lineage (GTDB taxonomy): Bacteria > Pseudomonadota > Alphaproteobacteria > Rhodobacterales > Rhodobacteraceae > Tabrizicola. Next base: position 3,409 of record JBGSVS010000418.1, on the reverse strand, counting down.
CGCCCATCCTGACCGACCGCATGGCGCTGACCCGGCACCGCGACCGCGCACGACGCTTGCCGGATCACGACGCGGCGATGTTCCTGCACCGGCTCGCCCTTGCTGATCTTCAGGAAAGACTCACCGAGGTTAACAGATTGTTTACGGCACCCGCTGTGGTGAGCGGTTTTCCTGAATTCTGGCAGAATTTGCTCCCCAATGCCGTGCAGGTGGCGGATGACGAGGTGCTGGCGCTGCAGCCCGGCGCGCATGACCTGATCGTGCACGCGATGGCACTGCATTGGGCGAACGATCCGCTGGGGCAACTGGTGCAGTGCCGTCGGGCGTTGCAACCCGACGGCCTGATGCTCGCGGTCCTGCCGGGGGGCCGCAGCCTGCATGAGTTGCGGTCAGCGCTGGCCGAGGCCGAGGCGCGGGTGACCGGCGGCCTGTCTCCCCGCGTCCTGCCGATGGGCGAAATCCGCGATCTTGGTGGGCTGGTGCAGCGGGCGGGGCTTTCCCTTCCGGTGGCGGACAATCTGGTCCAGACTGTAGAATACGGCAGTTTTCCTGCCCTCCTTTCCGATCTGCGCGCGACGGGCGAAACGAATGCCCTGACCGACCGCCTGCGCCGCTTTACCGGGCGCAGCCTGCTGGCAGCGGCGGCGGCGATCTATGCCGAGAGTTTCGGCACCACTGAGGGACGCTTGCCCGCCACGGCGGAGCTGGTCTTCCTGACCGGCTGGGCCCCACATGACAGCCAGCAACAACCGCTGCGCCCCGGGTCAGCCAAGGCGAGACTGGCCGATGCGCTGGGCGTGCCCGAGGCGCCCTTGCCCAAAGACGGTTGACCCTGCCCGCCCATCCCTTATGTCCCACGCTGAACCTATGGGAAGAACCGACATGCTGGATGCCCGGACCGGAGCAGCGACTGGGACTGACGTCACCCCCGGCCAAGGCCGCCTGGTGCATGCCCCCGCCGATCATCCGGCGGTCCGCAAGGCGAAGATCGGGGTGCTTCTGGCCAACCTCGGGACGCCGGATGCCTACGACTACTGGTCTATGCGGCGCTATCTGAACGAGTTCCTGTCGGACAAGCGGGTCGTCGATATTCCGTCATGGAAGTGGCAGCCCTTGTTGCAGCTGATCATCCTGTCAAAGCGGCCCTTCACCTCGGGCGCTAACTACAAGCTGATCTGGAACGAAGAGCTTAACGAAAGCCCGCTTCTGACGATCACCAAGGCCCAGACGGCGGCGATTGCCAAGATGATCGCGGAACGGCACGGGGCCGACATCATGGTCGACTTCTGCATGCGCTACGGCAACCCTTCGACCGACGAGAAGGTCAAGGCGATGGTCGCGGCGGGGTGCGAGAAGGTGCTGTTCTTCCCTCTGTATCCCCACTACGCCGGGGCGACCTCGGCCACCGCGAACGACCAGTTCTTCCGCGCGCTGATGAAGGAAAAGCGGCAGCCGGCAGTGCGGACCGTCGCCGAATACTTCGACCACCCCCTCTATATCGACGCGCTGGCGAAGTCGGTCGAGACGGCCTATGCGAAGCTGGATCACCGCCCGGACGTGCTGGTCGCCAGCTACCACGGGATGCCGAAACGCTACCTGATGGAAGGTGACCCCTATCACTGCCAGTGTCAGAAGACCTCGCGTTTGCTGCGGGAACGGTTGGGGTGGGAGAAGGGGGCGATCGACACGACGTTCCAGTCGGTTTTCGGACGCGAGGAATGGCTGAAACCCTACACGGTCGAACATGTGGCCGAGCTGGCAAAGCAGGGGAAAAAGCGGATCGCGGTGATGGCGCCGGCTTTCTCGGCCGACTGCATCGAGACGCTGGAGGAGATCAACGGCGAGATCCGGGAGGCTTTCGAGCATGCGGGGGGTGAGGAGTTCACCTACATCCCCTGCCTGAATGATGATGAGGCCCATATTCAGGCGCTAGTCGCGGTGATCGAAGAGAATCTGGGTGGGTGGTTGCCCCGGAAGGGGTGATGTGTCCACGGTGGACATTTTCGGATAATCATTCTATTTCAATAGCTTGACCGTTTTCATTTACCTGGTCTTAACTTTTTTCTAGGCGACCTGAAGAATTTTCGCAGGCCTCTGTCGAAATCGCCGACCCTCGCGGGTCACTCCTTTGCCCGGCACTGGACCGGCCTAGATCAGGAGAAGACGATGACCGCGCTACCCCTTCCCCAAACCAAGCGCCCACTGTGGCTGGTGCTGCCCGCGACCGCCGCTCTGGCCTGGAACGTCTTCGGCCTTTGGCAGTTCGGCGGGTTCCTGACCCAGACCAATGACAGCCTGATGGACCAGGGCATGACCGAGGCGCAGGCGCTGGCCTACAACGGAATGCCCGCCTGGGTGACCCTGGCCTTTGCTGTCGGCGTGATCGCCGGGACGTTGGGCACGGCCCTTCTGGTCCTGCAGCGCCGGGCGGCGGTGTCCGTGCTGGGCGCATCGCTGGCGGGGTATATCGCACTCTTCGCGGGGGATTGGGCCTATGGGCTGTTCGCGATCCTGCCGTCGCAGCTGGCAATCCTGTCGATGGTGGTCGCCATCGCGGCGGCGGCCTTCTGGCTTTCGCTTTTCGCCGACAAACGCAATATTCTTCGCTGAAGCCCGGGGAGAGAACCGATGCAATACATGCTGATGCTGAACGAGACCGCCGCCGAGTTCTCGCGCCGGACCGATCCGGCCGAGACGGAAGGCTATTGGGGCGGGTGGAACGCCTTTATCGGGGCGATGGCGCAGGCCGGGGTGATCGTGAAGGGCGACGGGCTGCAAGGGCCGATGCTGGCAACGACGGTGCGCGTCGTGGACGGCAAGCGCCATGTGCAGGACGGGCCCTTTGCCGACACCAAAGAACAGCTGGGCGGCTACTTCGTCATCGAGGTGCCGGATCTGGACGCGGCGCTGGACTGGGCGGCCAAGGCGCCCTGTGCTTTGACCGGATCGGTCGAGGTGCGGCCGGTCCTGCCGCCGATGGGTTGAGATGAGCGCGCCGTCTGCTTCGGAAGTTGCCGAGCGGGCGGCGCGGCTGTCCTATGGGCGGTTGTTGGCGATACTGGCGGCGGGGACACGGGACCTGCCCATGGCCGAGGAAGCCTTGGCCGGGGCCTTTGCCCGCGCGCTGGTGGTCTGGCCGCGGCAAGGGTTGCCCGCGAATCCCGAGGGCTGGCTGCTGACAGTGGCGCGGAACGGGCTGTCGAACCTGCACCGGCATGACCGGACCCGGGCAGCGGCAACAGAAGAGCTGATCCTGCGGGCCGAGGAGCGGGCGGATCAGGTTGCACTGGCCGATGAGCGGCTGGCGCTGATGTTCGTCTGTGCCCATCCGGCGATTGATGCGGAGGCGCGCGCACCCTTGATGCTGCAGGTGGTGCTGGGACTGGATGCCGCGCGGATTGCGGCGGCG
>JBGSVS010000417.1:0-1666 GCA_041752895.1 Tabrizicola sp. | reverse complement strand
GATGCCAAGGCGATCGCGCCCGGCAGATGGGAGATCTTCACCCACGGCGGCCGCCGCGCGACCGGGATCGACGCCGTCGAGTTCGCCCGCACCGTCGCCGCCAAGGGGGCGGGCGAGATCCTCCTCACCTCGATGGACCGTGACGGGACCAAGGGCGGCTACAACATTCCCCTCACCCGCGCCATCGCTGATGCCGTCGACATTCCCGTGATCGCGAGTGGAGGCGTCGGCACCCTTGACCACCTTGTCGAAGGCATCGCCGATGGCCACGCCTCCGCCGTCCTCGCCGCCTCGATCTTCCACTTCGGGACCTTCACCATCGGCCAGGCCAAAGCCCACATGGCCGCCGCCGGCATTCCTGTGAGGCTGTCATGAGCCTGCAGAAACTCGCCGCCACGATCGCCGCCCGCAAGGGGGCCGACCCCGAGACCTCCTGGACCGCGAAGCTTCTGTCCAAGGGGCCAGAGAAATGCGCCGAGAAGTTCGGGGAAGAGGCCGTCGAGGCGATCATCGAGGCCGTGAAGGGCGACCGAGCGCGCCTGACTGCGGAAGCGGCGGATGTCCTCTACCACCTCCTCGTGATGCTCGCGGCCCGCGACGTGACGCTGGACGAAGTCCTGGCAGAACTGGATCGGCGCGAGGGGACCTCGGGGCTTGAGGAAAAGGCCGGCAGAGGCTAGTCCAGCGCGCCCCGCCCCAAGGCAGCCGCCGTGGCATGGCTGATGCCGTGGCCCAGCGGATCGGCGTGGCGGTGGATGAGCTCCCACTCTTCGCCCGCCCGCCGGTAGACCTGCGTCACCCGCAAGGCCCAATCCTGCGCCGGAAGGCCGCCGACTTCGACATGCATCGGGCGCTCAATGGTCGCAAGGACCGCCATGCTGCCATCCGACCAGCTTGCCACCAGCTCCTGCTTCAGCGCCCCGTTGCGGAAGAACCGGCCCATCGCTTCGGTCCGCTCGGGCGTAAGGTCCGCGCCACGGGACGGCGAGCCACCGAACGGCGACATCAGCACGAAATCCTGCCCCATCCGGACAAGAGCCGTGTAGCGCTGGATATCGCCGCGCATCAGCGCATCGTTTGTCACGGCCGAGCTTTCGATCAGTCCCGCCAGGTCGGCGGCGCAGGAAGCTTGATCAGACATCAACGGGCCTTTCCTGATGGTTCATCGGGGATACGCCCGACCTATGGCCCCAGATACCGCTTTTCTTGATGCTGCATGAAGTGGTATGATTTCACCATTATGCTGCACGAAACTGACCTCTCTCGGCTGGACCTGAACCTGCTGGTGCTATTCGACACGATCCGGCGCGAAGGCCATGTCGGGCGCGCGGCGGACCGGATGAACCTATCGCCCTCGGCCGTCAGTCACGGATTGGCCCGGCTGCGACGCATGTTCGACGACCCGCTGTTCCTGAAGACACCCAAGGGCGTTGTCCCGACCGCGCGTGCCGAGGAGATGACCCCCGCCGTCGCCGAAATCCTGACCCAAATTCGCGCAGTCATGGCGGGCTCTGCGCCCTTCGACCCCGCCACCTCGACCAGGCGCTTCGTCATCGGCGCCCCCGATGCGGTCAGCGCAGTCATCCTACCGCCCCTGATGCGCACCCTGCAGCGGACGGCCCCGTTCATCGATCTCGGCGTGCGCCAGCTTCTGCCCGATGCGGGC
>JBGSVS010000416.1:0-2875 GCA_041752895.1 Tabrizicola sp. | reverse complement strand
GGCGATGCGCCGTGATCGCCTCGCCGGCCTCGGCCATCTGCGCCTCAAGCGCCGCGTACCAGTGCGCATCGGTCACCTGGTCCTTGATCAGCCGGTTCCGGTCGCGCATCGCCTTTTCGTATGTGAGCGATTGTTCGGCATGCTCCGGATGGAAGCTAAGGGTCATTCGGTCTAGAAAGCGCCGCCGCCCCTCGGCAGCCTCGATCCAAAGCCGATCCATCGCCGGAACCAGCCAGAGGACGCGAAGGACACGGCCAAGGCTGGCCTGTGTTGCGGCCTTGCCGTCGATGCGGACCTGCCGCGCCTCGCCCGGTTCGGCCCAGGTCTCCAGCTCATGCGCGGCGTTCAGGCCCTGGATCGTGGCGGTGATCTTCCAGCCCAGGCCTTCCGGCTTGCGGCCAAGATCCTCGGCACCGGCGCGGCGCAACCCACGACCAGGGGAAAGGAGGGAGACGGCCTCAAGAATGTTGGTCTTGCCCGCGCCATTCGGGCCGGTGATGGCCACAGGTCGCCCGTCAAACGCCAGCCGCGTGGCCCGGTGGCTGCGGAAATGCGACAGCGCGAGGGTCTCGATCACCAGACCGCCCACCCGATTTCCCTTTCAGTGCAGAGGGTTGTCAGACCCGCATCGGCATGACGACGTAGACGGCAGAGGTGTCGTTGCCTTCGCGCATCAGGGTCGGGTCGGCGGCAGAGTTGAACAGGAAAACGGCGTTCTCGCGGTCGACCTGGCTTGCGATTTCCAGCAGGTACTTGGCGTTGAAGCCGATCTCCAGCCGCTCGTCGCCATAGGCCACCGCGAGTTCCTCTTCGGCGGCCCCCGAGTCGGGCGAATTGACCGAGAGAACCAGCCGGTCTTCCTCCAGCGACAGCTTCACCGCGCGGGAGCGTTCCGACGACACCGTAGCCACCCGGTCAACCGCCTTGGCGAAATCCGACGCGTCGACCTCCAGCTTGCGAGTGTTCCCGGTCGGGATGACGCGGGTGTAGTCCGGGAAAGTGCCGTCGATGACCTTGGAGGTCAGGGTGATGGCGGGCGTGGCAAAGCGAACTTTCGTTTCGGAAACCGAGACAGCGATGGTCGCGTCGTCGTCATCGAGAAGCTTCCGCAGCTCGCCCACCGTCTTGCGCGGGACGATCACGCCGGGCATCCCGTCGGCGCCTTCGGGCAGCGGCGCGTCGATCCGGGCCAACCGGTGACCGTCGGTCGCAACACAGCGCAGGACCTTGCCGCTATCGCCTTGGCTGACGTGCATGTAGACGCCGTTCAGGTAATAGCGGGTCTCTTCAGTGGAAATCGCGAACTTCGCCTTGTCGAACAGCCGCCGCAACTCGGCCGCTTTGGCAGAGAAGTTGGACGAATACTCGCTGGAGGCCATCACCGGGAAGTCTTCCTTGGGCAGGGTCGCCAGGCTGAAGGTCGACCGGCCCGCTGCGATGGTCAGACGGCCGGCGGCGGCGTCTTCGGTGAGATTAACCAGCGATCCGTCGGGCAGCTTGCGGGTGATTTCGTGCAGCATCACCGCCGATACGGTTGTCGAGCCCGCGCGTTCAACCATCGCATCGGCGCGGTCCACCACTTCGATGTCAAGATCCGTGGCGCGGAAGCTGACCTGCGACCCCTCGGCTTCGATCAGCACGTTCGCCAGGATCGGGATCGTGTTGCGGCGTTCGACCACCGACTGCGCCTGCGCCAGCGCCTTCAGAAGCGTAGCGCGTTCGATCGAGAGCTTCATCTGACTTCCCCCTGCCGGCCCGTTGAAGGGACGACGAATTTACCCGGTTTTCACCGGTTCACAAGTGTAGGATGGGACTGTGAGAGGCTTTGCAGGGGCCGTCAAGTGCGGCCCCTTTGCCTAACCCTGCAGAAGACGGCGGAGAAGCTGCAGATCGTCGGCCAACTGGCTATCGGTGGTCATCAGCTGTTCGATCTTGCGCACGCCATGCATGATCGTGGTGTGGTCCCGACCGCCGAAGCGGCGACCGATTTCCGGCAGGCTGCGCGGGGTCAGCTGCTTGGACAGATACATCGCCACCTGCCGCGGCCGGGCAATGTTGCGCAGCCGCTTTGGCCCGATCAGATCGGCCAGACGGATGTTGTAATGCTCGGCCACCTTGCGCTGGATTTCCTCGATCGTGAGCTTGCGGTCCGAAGACCGCAGGATGTCGGCAAGGCAATCCTGCGCGAGGTCCAGGGTGATCTCGCGCCCGACCAGCGAGGCGAACGCGAAAAGGCGGGTCAGCGCGCCTTCAAGCACGCGGACATTGGTGGTGATTCGATGCGCCAGGAATTCAAGTACACCATCGGCCAGGACAAGGCCGCGATACTGGCTGCGGTAGAAGTCCACCTTCTGCTGCAGGATACCTAACCGCAGTTCATAATCGGTCGGATGCAGGTCGACGACCAGACCGCACTGCAGACGCGACTTGATGCGATCCTCAATATCCTTGATCTCTCCCGGTGCGCGGTCGGCGGAAATCACGATCTGCTTGTTGGCGTCGACGAGGGCGTTGAACGTGTGGAAGAACTCTTCCTGAGTGGAATCCTTGCCTGCAATGAACTGGACGTCATCGACCATCAGCACGTCGACCGATCGGAAAAGCTCTTTGAAATCCATAACCTGCCGGTCCCGCAACGCCTGGACGAAGCGGTACATGAACTGTTCGGCCGACAGGTACAGGACGCGAAGGTCGGGGCGACCGGCCTGAAGATCGTGCGCGATGGCGTGCATCAGGTGGGTCTTGCCAAGCCCGACGCCGCCATACAGGAACAGCGGGTTGAAGGTGACCGGACCGCCCTCGGCCACGCGGCGCGCGGCGGCATGGGCCAGCTCGTTCGGCTTGCCGACGACGAAGGTGTCGAAGGTAAAGCGGG
>JBGSVS010000415.1:0-4529 GCA_041752895.1 Tabrizicola sp. | reverse complement strand
TCCTCTGGCGGCGGGCGCGGTGGTTCGGGCGGCGGCTCGGGCGGTGGCGGTGGCCGCTCGGACATGGACGACGAGATTCCGTTCTGATCTGCAGGCTCCGGCGCCACTGGACCTTGACCGGCCCATTCCCTATATAATCGGTCAACTTCCCCTTGCGCCGAGACATCGACATGGACCTGACCGAGCCCAAGACCGAGGGACAGCCGCTGATCCGGCCGTCCTCCACGGACCATCCGCTCTATCCGCAGATCGTCGATGCCTGTCGCACGGTCTTCGACCCGGAGATCCCGGTGAACATCTACGACCTCGGCCTCGTCTATACGATCGAGATCGGGAAAGAGAACGAGGTCGAGATCACCATGACCCTCACCGCCCCCGGCTGCCCCGTCGCCGGTGAGATGCCGGGCTGGGTCGCCAACGCCGTGGAACCGCTCCCGGGCGTAAAGCATGTCGATGTCCAGATGACCTTCGACCCGCCCTGGGGCATGGAGATGATGTCCGACGAGGCACGGCTGGAACTCGGATTCATGTAAGTCAAGCCTTGGGGCTTGCCTCATTAAGCCAAAGAGCTTGCCTTTTCGAAAGAAAGCGCCTTATATTGCTAAAGCAGGCAAAAAGGGTTGCTTTTTACAATGCAAGGCGCAGTTCTTCTTGGAGACCTGATAGACTCGCGTCGATCATCCGCGCAAGCCATTGACGCAGCACTGGACAGTCTTCGCGCCGCTTCAGCCGGAATTGCGCCGATTACGGGACCTGCACATTTCACCCGATTTCGCGGCGACGGCTGGCAGCTTGTCACCACCCGACCCGAAATGTCCCTTCGTATCGCTATCTCGCTTCTCGCAACACTTGTAGCAAAGGCAGGCCCCAGAACGCGCCTTGTCATAGGGCTTGGAGAGATCGACAGTCTTGCCGGTGGTGACCTAGGGGCAGCATCGGGAAGCGCCTTTCTCCGGTCCGGTCAGGCGCTTGATGAAATGTCCAGCAAACGCCATCTTGCAGGCTTGGGTGCCCCGGCAACCATTGCGCCATGGTTTGATGCGACCCTCCACCTCATCGAATTCATCTCTGACCGCTGGTCCCCGCCACAAGCCGAAATCGTGGCAATGGCCGTGGCACCTGGTTGGGAAACCCAGGGTGATCTTGCCGACCGCCTTGGGATCAGCCGACAGGCAGTTCATTCCCGCCTGAGCGGTGCAGGCTATCCGGCGCTGGCATCGGCCCTGGCTGCCTTCGAAGGCCAATCGTGGAGTGCCGCGCAATGACCGAAACCTTCGCCGCCCTCCTCTTCGCCCATGTCCTCGCCGATTTCCTGTTCCAGACCAACGGCATGGTCCGCAACAAGCACAATCCGCTGACCCTTGGCCTGCACGGGTTGATCGTCTACGCCACCGCCGTCGCCGCCACCGGGTCAGTCCACCCCGCCCTTCTGGTCCTCGCGCTTGTCCATAGTGCAATCGACGTCGGCAAACTAATCCTCGCCCGTGCATGGACCGGCTCGCACGGGCTCGCGCCCTTCCTGATCGACCAGGCGCTGCACATTGCCAGCCTTGCGGCCCTCACGCTTTGGCTGCCCGACCTCTGGGCCACCGGCCTCTGGTCGCCCGGAACGATTACCACGGGCGAGGATGGCGGCATCCTTGGCACCGGGATCTGGTCCAGCGAGACCCCCCTGCCCGTAAGCCAGTTGCCCGCCCTTATGGTCCTTCTTGCCGGCCTGATCCTTGCCATCCGCGCCGGTGGCTTTGCCGTGGGCCTTCTCATGGCCCCCTTTGCAGCCCAGCTTCCGCCCGAGATCACCGCCGAGAGCCTCCCCGGAGCGGGACGCATCATCGGGCAACTGGAACGCGGCCTGATCTTCGCCTTCATCTTCTTCGGCCGACCCGAGGGCGTGGGCCTTCTGATGGCCGCAAAATCCATCCTGCGCTTCGGAGCCGTCAAGGACGACCGGGCCCTGTCCGAATACGTCATCATCGGCACCCTCGCCTCGTTCGGCTGGGCGCTGGTGGCAGCCTATGGAACGCAGTCCGCACTCGCCCACTTTCCCCCGCTTGGAATCCCGACCGTTTCACCCTAGATTAGGAACAAAGGAGTTCATCCCATGTTCGGCATTCCCGGCAAGGCCGCCGTTACCCTCACCCCCGCCGCGACGCGCCAGATCGCGCGGCTGATGTCGCGTGACGGCCATCAGGGTCTTCGCATCGGCGTCAAGAAGGGCGGCTGCGCGGGCATGGAATACACCATGGATTACGCGACCTCCGTCAACCCGCTGGACGAAGTCGTCGAACAGGATGGCGCCCGCGTGATGATCGCCCCCATGGCACAGATGTTCCTGATCGGCACCGAGATCGACTATGAGACGGGCCTTGTCGAAAGCGGCTTCAAGTTCCGCAACCCGAACGTGGTCGAAGCCTGCGGCTGCGGCGAATCCATCAAGTTCCGCGACACCCCCGCCGCCTGATCCCCACCCGACCGGGTCTTTGCAAACGCTCTGTTGCCCAACAGAAGCCTTTTCCTTTCGCTCCATCCGCGCTAGGCGTGCCCGGACTGCACAAGGAAGCGCCCGATGAAGAAACTCGCCGCCGGAAACTGGAAGATGAACGGCACCATGGCCTCGCTGGCTGAGGTGACCGCCCTTCTGGAAGCCCACCCCAAACCGGCCTGCGAGATGCTTCTGTGCCCCCCCGCCACGCTGATTTCCGCCATGGCAGCAGCCGCGAAGGGCACCGCGCTTAAGGTCGGCGCACAGGATTGCCACGCCAAGCCACAGGGCGCGCACACCGGCGACATCTCGGTCGCCATGCTGCGGGATGCGGGGGCGACCCATGTGATTGTCGGCCATTCCGAACGCCGCACCGACCACGGCGAAACCGACGCTCTGGTCCGCGCCAAGGCCGAAGCTGCCATTGATGCGGGCCTCGTCGCCATCGTCTGCATCGGTGAGACCGAGGCGGAACGCGACGCTGGTCGCACGCTTGCGGTGATCGGCTCACAGATCGACGGCTCGGTCCCCGGCGGGGCTTCAGCCACGAACCTCGTCATCGCCTACGAACCCGTCTGGGCCATCGGAACCGGCCGCACGCCGACGCTGGCCGAAATCGCCGAGGTCCACAGCTTTCTGCGCGGTCGCCTCCGCGGCCTGATCGGTGCCGAGGCCGAAAAGATGCGCATCCTTTACGGCGGATCGGTCAAGCCATCGAACGCCACCGACATCTTCGCCGTGCCGCATGTCGATGGCGCGCTTGTCGGCGGGGCCAGCCTGAAGGCCGCCGATTTCGGGGCCATCGTCGCAGCGCTCTCTGCCTGACGACATCGGGGGTCGCTGGCAGAGCAGCCGCCGCCCCCGTCCCGCCGCTAAGCTGCCCCCATGACAGCCCTTTCCCCCACTGCGCGCCGGTCGCTTCTGACCGCAAACCTGATCTGTCTGGCCTCGATGGTGGTCTGGGCCGCAGGCCTGCCCGCTGCCGACCTGATCATCCCGCACATGCCGCCCATCGCCCTGACTGCCGCCCGCACCACGCTGGCGGCATTGGTGCTGCTGCCCCTGTGGCTGGCGCTGGAGGGCGGCAAGACCGTGTTCAGGGCCAACTGGCTGATCGGAGCCTGGGTCGGCTTCGTAACCCTTGGACTTGCCTCGTTCTTCGTGATCATCGCGCTGAAGTTCAACGACCCGGTCACGGTGGCCATCGTCACCGCAATCATGCCGGTCGCGGGGATCCTGCTTGAATGTGTGGCCGACAAACGCCCCTTCACCCGTGCGCTTGCGGCTGGGCTGGTCCTGTCGGTGGTCGGCGGCCTTGTCGCCGTCCGGGGCAGCGAAGGCGAGCTGGACTTCGGCATCGGCGTCCTGGCCGCTCTCGCCTCGGTCCTGTGCTACACGTGGGGCTCGCGCGAAACGGTGAAGGCCCTGCCTGACCTCTCGCCGCTGGGCCGCGCGACGATCACCGTGGCGGGTTGCGCCGTCGTTGCAATCCTCGCCGCGCTGGGGGACGGGCTGCTGCGCGATCAATGGCCAGACTGGCAGGCTATCGGCCTGCGCGAGTTCGGCGGCCTCGCGGTTTTCGGCATCGGTTCCATGGCGCTCAGCCAGCTTTTGTGGATCATTTCGGTCGGCCGGATCGGCATCGGGGCCGCATCGATGCACATGAACGCCGTGCCGTTCTACGTCATGCTGATGGTCTTCCTGTTGGGCGGCCCGTGGAACTGGTGGCAGACGCTTGGCGCGGCTATCGTCGTTTGCGGCGCCCTGATCGCCCAGGGGCTGATCGGACGGAGACCCTGATGCAATCGCTGCGCCAATCGCCAAAGGACGCAGGCTTCGTCCAGAACCCTTACCCGTTCTACGAACGCGCCCGCGCCCCCGGCCCGTTCTTCCTTTGGGAGGATTACGGGCTGGTCTGCACCGGCAACGCGGCCGCCGTGAGCGCGATCTTCCGCGACCGCCGCTTTGGGCGCGAACCCGTCGACGCCCTGCCGATCCCCCCGCACCTCGCCCCCTTCTACGCGGTCGAGGCGCATTCGATGCTGGA
>JBGSVS010000414.1:0-5260 GCA_041752895.1 Tabrizicola sp. | reverse complement strand
GCCCATCGCCTCGGCTGCGGCCTTCACCAGGGTCACGGCGGAAAGCTTGGCGGTCAGGTCGGTCGTGACGCCTGCGGCGACGGCGGGTTTGTTGCCAGTGTCGGCAATCAGAAGGACGGCACCGGACCCCAGGCGGGCCTTCATTTCGTCGATCAGCGCCGGAAGGTCCTTGCCCGAGACGCCCGAAAGCACTTGAGCCACGAACTTCACCCCGTTGATTTCCTTGGCTTCCGGGCCTGCGGCCTTGCCACCCATTGCAACTTCGCGGCGCAATTGCGCGACCTCGTTTGCAAGCGCTTTCCGCTCGTCAAAAAGCGCACGGATGCGGTCTGCAAGCTCGCTCGCCGGGGCCTTGATGATCGCCGCGATGTCGTTCAACCGCGCATCCTGCTGGCGCAGGTGGTCGAGTGCGGCCTGACCGGTCAGCGCCTCGATCCGGCGGACGCCGGCAGAGGACGCGCTTTCCGACAGGATCACCATTGATCCGATGTCCCCGGTGCGGCGGACATGCGTGCCGCCGCAGAGTTCAAGCGAGTAGGTCTTGCCGTCAGAGCCCTTGCCGGAGCCCTCCAGCGTGCCCATCGACACGACACGGACTTCGTCGCCATACTTCTCGCCAAACAACGCCTGCGCGCCGATGGCGCGGGCGTCATCGGGGGTCATGATCCGGGTCTCGACGGGCGAGTTCTGCCGGATGAAGGCGTTGACCTCGGCCTCGACACTTGCAAGGTCGGGAGCCGAGATCGCCGCCGAATGGCTGAAGTCAAAGCGCATGCGATCGGCGGCGTTAAGGCTGCCCCGCTGCGCGACGTGGTCGCCCAAGGTCCGACGCAGCGCTTCGTGCAGAAGGTGCGTCGCCGAATGGTTCGCACGGATTGCCGAGCGGCGGGAGTGCGCGACCTCCAGCTTCGCGGGTTGCCCTTTGATAACAGTGCCTTCCGTGACGCGGCCAATGTGAATGAAGACCCCCGCGGCCTTCTTCACATCGGTCACTTCGGCGGTGCCGGTGTCGGTGCGGATCAGGCCGGAATCCCCAACCTGACCGCCAGACTCAGCGTAGAACGGGGTCTGGTTGACGGTGATCTGCACGGTTTCACCGGTCGCGGCCTGCCCGATGGGCGCCCCGTCGCGGAGAAGCGCGGTGATTTCACCCTCGGCGGTTTCGGTGTCGTAGCCGAGGAATTCGGTGACCCCGTGTTCTTCGGCGATCTCATACCAGACCTTGGAATCGGCGGCCGCACCCGTGCCCGACCAGGCGGCGCGGGCCTTGGCTTTCTGCTCGGCCATCGCGGCGTCGAAGCCCTGCACGTCGACCTCGCGCCCCTTTTCGCGCAGCGCGTCCTGGGTCAGGTCAAGGGGGAAGCCGTAGGTGTCGTAAAGCTTGAAAGCCGCAGCACCCGGCAGCGCGCCGCCTTCGGGGAGGCCGGACAGTTCTTCATCCAGCAGCTTCAGGCCCCGGTCGAGGGTCTGCTTGAACTTGGTCTCCTCGGTCCGCAGCGTCTCTTCGATCAGCGCCTGCGCCCGCGACAGTTCGGGATAAGCCCCGCCCATCTGGCGGACCAGCGCGGGCACCAGACGGTGCATCACCGGGTCCTGCGCGCCGAGCATGTGAGCGTGGCGCATGGCGCGGCGCATGATCCGGCGGAGGACATAGCCGCGACCCTCGTTCGAGGGCATCACGCCGTCAGCGATCAGGAACGAGGTGGAGCGCAGGTGGTCCGCGATCACGCGGTGGTGGATCTTGCCGGGACCGTCAGGGTCGTTGCTGGTCGCATGGGCCGAGGCCTCAATCAGAGACCGCATCAAGTCGGTGTCGTAGTTGTCGTGCTTGCCTTGCAACAGCGCGCCGATCCGCTCCAGCCCCATGCCGGTGTCGATAGACTGCATCTCCAGCGGGATCAGCCGGCCATCGGCGAACTGTTCGTTCTGCATGAAGACGTTGTTCCATATCTCGATGAACCGGTCGCCGTCTTCTTCCGCGCTGCCGGGGGGGCCACCCCAGATGTGCGGACCGTGGTCGTAGAAAATCTCGGTGCAGGGGCCACACGGACCGGTCGGCCCCATGCGCCAGAAGTTGTCGTCCGTGGCGATCCGAATGATCCGGTCATCAGTAAGCCCTGAGACCTTCTTCCAGATCGTCGCCGCCTCGTCATCCGTGTGATAGACGGTGACCAGAAGCTTGTCCTTGGCCAGACCGAAATCCTTGGTCAAAAGCTCCCAAGCAAACGCAATCGCCTGGTCCTTGAAATAGTCACCGAAGCTGAAATTCCCCAGCATTTCGAAGAAGGTATGGTGCCGGGCGGTGTAGCCCACGTTGTCAAGGTCGTTGTGCTTGCCGCCCGCCCGCACGCATTTCTGCGCCGTCGTGGCGCGCTTGTAGTCCCGCGTTTCGACCCCGGTGAAGAGGTTCTTGAACTGGACCATGCCCGAGTTGGTGAACATCAGCGTCGGGTCGTTCCGCGGCACCAGGGGCGAGCTGTCGACGACCCGGTGATCGTTGCGCCGGAAGAAGTCGAGATAGGTGGAGCGGATGTCGTTCAGCGAGGCCATGTGGGGGCGGTCCTTGGCGTGATCGGGGGCAAAATCAGGAGTTCGGACCCCATGTAGCCCCATGGAAAGGGCCTGTCCACAGGCGGGCCTCGTCGTCGGGGAAAAAGCCGGTCAGCGCAGGACTTCGACCGCGTCGCCGTTGCGGATCACGCCGTCCTGCTCGATGCTGCAAAGGACCCCGCGCAGGCGCAGTTCGGGATGCGCGCGAACCCAATCGAAAGCGGCCTCGCCGTGGCGGACTTTCCACTTGGCGCAGGCGTCGTTCCAGACGTCCGAGACGCGCAGGACTGCCGTGCCGACCGCGATCTGGGTCCCTTCGGGCAGGTTCGCTTCGGTCATGTCGAGGTCGCAGACGAAGGTGTCGCCGGGATGGATCACGCTGTCACGGTCGCGCCAGACAAGGTCAAGCACCCGACGTGGCAGGATTGAAACCTGAATGCCGGGGTGGCCTGTGCCGTCGGGCAGCTTCAGCCAGGGCGCGTTGCCCCAGCGTTCGCCCGGGATGCCCTGCGCCTTCGTCACTGTGATCTCGTCGACAAAGCGGCGCTGGCCGTAATCGGGGCGGAGGCACAGAAGTTCGACCGCGCTGCCGGTTCTGGGTGCCAAAAGCACCCCCGGCAGCGCGGTCCTCAGTTCGTCATGGGTGACCTGGCTCACTCGTCCAGCACATCGGCAGACTCTTCGCCCGCCATGGTGAAGTCGAGGCCATTCGCCGCACGGATCTTGTCCTCGATCTCAAGCGCAACCGAGGGGTTCTGTTTCAGGAAGGACTTCGCGTTTTCGCGGCCCTGACCGATGCGTTCGTCCTTGAAGGAATACCAGGCGCCCGATTTCTCGACCACGCCGGCCTTCACGCCGATGTCGACCAACTCGCCCATCTTCGAGATGCCTTCGCCATACATGATGTCGAATTCGACCTGCTTGAACGGCGGGGCCACCTTGTTTTTCACCACCTTGACGCGGGTGGTGTTGCCGACAACCTCTTCCCGGTCCTTGATCGCGCCGATGCGGCGGATATCAAGACGGACCGAGGCATAGAATTTCAGCGCGTTGCCGCCCGTGGTGGTTTCGGGGCTGCCGAACATCACGCCGATCTTCATGCGGATCTGGTTGATGAAGATCACCATGCAGTTCGACCGGCCGATCGATGCGGTCAGCTTGCGCATGGCCTGGCTCATCAGGCGGGCTTGCGATCCCATCTGCATGTCGCCCATGTCGCCTTCGATTTCGGCCTTGGGGACCAGGGCCGCGACCGAGTCGACCACGACCAGGTTGACTGCGCCCGAGCGGACCAGCGTATCCACGATCTCCAGCGCCTGTTCACCTGTATCGGGCTGGGAGATCAGAAGCTCATCCAGGTTGACGCCAAGCTTCTTGGCATACTGCGGGTCCAGCGCGTGTTCCGCATCGACAAAGGCGCAGACGCCACCTTTTTTCTGTTCTTCGGCAACGACATGCAGGGTGAGCGTGGTCTTGCCCGAGGATTCCGGGCCATAGATCTCGATGATCCGGCCCTTGGGCAGACCGCCGATCCCGAGAGCGATGTCGAGGCCGAGCGAGCCGGTCGAGGTTGCCTCGATGTCCATCGCCGGGCTGTCGGCGCCCAGACGCATGATCGAGCCCTTGCCGAACTGCCGTTCGATCTGTGCGAGCGCGCTTTCCAGCGCCTTCGACTTGTCCATATCCCGTTTGCCCCCGAGGTCGAGAAGGTTAGCCACCGCCATATCGTTCTCCTTATTTCATAGCCGCAACATGGCGGCAATCCACACCCGTTGTTCCCCAAGTGTTCTTGCACTTATGCAAACAAAAAGAGAACAATTCAACTCAAATCTGATGGTGGCAGTTTGGGCGCGGTTTGGTTAAGGGAGTGTTGACGAAAGCCCGGAACAACCGGGCGATGTGCGGCATTTTCGGGGGAAAGGGCCAGATATGCTGGTGTTCTGGGATCAGAGGCTTGCATTTCTGGCCACGCCGAAGACCGGATCGACGGCGATTGCGGCCGCGCTCGAATCACTTGCGGCCGTGTCGATCCAGCGCCCGCCGCTTCTGAAGCATACGACTGTCCACCGCTACCGCCGGTTTATCGGGCCCTATCTGGAAGCCGCGTCGAAGGACACGTTCACCCTGGTCGCCCTCATGCGAGAGCCGACGGACTGGCTGGGGTCCTGGTACCGCTTCCGCCAGCGCGAGGAGACGGAGCCCGCGAAATCGACGCGGGACATCAGCTTTGACGAGTTCGTCCGCGCATGGTGCCGCGAGGACCGCCCGGAGTTCGCCGATGTGGGCAGCCAGGGCAAGTTCCTGCGGCCCCGGCAGGGCGTGGGGGTGGACCGGCTGTTCCGCTATGAGGCGATCGGGACCTTCGTCCACTTCCTGGAAGACCGGCTGGGCTGCGAGATCATCCTGCCCCGGCTGAACGTCTCGCCCGAAGGGGCGACCGAGCTGTCTTCGGCGACGGCTGCGCTGCTGCGTGAAGCGGCGGCAGAAGATTTCGAGCTTTACGCGACCCTCACGGAGTAAGCGCGGGCCTGCCGGTCAGGCTTTCAGGGCATGACAGGGCGCGGGAAAGCCGTTACATTTCGCGGCAAGGGGCGGGCTTGAGACCCCATGAGGCATGAAAGGGCGGACAATGACCGACATGATGATGACGCGGCGCGGGCTGATGCTGGGCGCGGGCGCGGTGACGCTGGCGGCCTGCAGCAACGGGATC
>JBGSVS010000413.1:0-2490 GCA_041752895.1 Tabrizicola sp. | reverse complement strand
CGCCAAGGAAGCCAAAGCCGCCGGTGCCAAGATCGCCGCCAAAGCCGCCGAGACCGGGGTCCAGCTGACGGACGAACAGATCCAGCGCGCCGTCCTCGACAGCATCCGCGCGTTGATGATCATCCGCGCCTACCGGATCCGCGGCCACCTGGCTGCCGACCTCGATCCCCTGGGCATGACCTAGCGCGGCTCTCACCCCGAGCTTGACCCCGCCTCCTATGGCTTCTCCGAGGCCGACATGGACCGCCCGATCTTCATCGACAACGTGCTGGGCCTGTCCCACGCCTCGATGCGCCAGATCATCGACATCGTGAAGCGCACCTATTGCGGCACCTTCGCGCTGCAGTACATGCATATCTCCGACCCCGAACAGGCCGCCTGGCTGAAGGAACGGATCGAAGGCTACGGCAAGGAGATCCAGTTCACCCGCGAAGGCCGCAAGGCGATCTTGAACAAGCTTGTCGAGGCGGAGGGCTATGAAAAATTCCTCCACGTCAAGTACATGGGCACCAAGCGGTTCGGTCTTGATGGCGGCGAAAGCCTGATCCCGGCGATGGAGGCGATCATCAAGCGCGGCGGTGCGCTTGGGGTCAAGGATGTCATCATCGGCATGCCGCACCGGGGGCGTCTGTCGGTGCTGGCGAACGTAATGCAGAAACCCTACCGCGCGATCTTCCACGAGTTTCAGGGCGGCTCTTACAAGCCCGAGGATGTGGACGGTTCGGGCGACGTGAAGTACCACCTTGGCGCCTCCAGTGACCGTGAGTTTGACGGCAACAAGGTCCACCTCTCCCTCACCGCCAACCCCAGCCACCTTGAGGCGGTGAACCCAGTCGTCCTCGGCAAGGTCCGGGCCAAGCAGGACCAGCTGAACGACACCACTGACCGCATCGCCAGCCTGCCGATCCTTCTGCACGGCGACGCGGCCTTTGCAGGGCAAGGCGTCGTTGCCGAATGCCTGCAGCTGTCGGGCATCAAGGGCCACCGCACCGGCGGCTGCATCCACATCATCGTCAACAACCAGATCGGCTTTACCACCGCCCCCGCCTTCAGCCGCACCTCGCCCTATCCGACCGACATCGCCCTGATCGTCGAAGCCCCGATCTTCCACGTCAACGGCGACGACCCCGAGGCCGTGGTCCACGCCGCCAAGGTCGCAACCGAATACCGCCAGAAGTTCCACAAGGACGTGGTCATCGACATCTTCTGCTACCGCCGCTTCGGTCACAACGAAGGCGACGAGCCGATGTTCACCAACCCGGCGATGTATGCCCGCATCAAGCGCCAGAAGACCACGCTTCAGCTTTACACCGAACGCCTCGTCGCCGACGGCCTGATCCCCGAAGGCGAGATCGAGGACATGAAAGCCGCCTTCCAGGCCCGCCTGAATGAGGAGTTTGAGGCCGGAAAGGCTTTCCTGCCGAACAAGGCCGACTGGCTTGATGGTCGCTGGAAGAACATGGCCACCAAGGACCTGAACAGCTACCAGCGCGGCGAAACCTGGATCAAGGCCGAGACCTTGGCCGAGGTCGGGGCTGCCCTGACCCGCGTGCCCGACGGTTTCGACATGCACAAGACCGTCGCCCGGCAGCTGGACGCCAAGCGCGAGATGTTCGCCAAGGGCGCTGGTTTCGACTGGGCCAC
The DNA here is from genome assembly GCA_041752895.1 of Tabrizicola sp. GTDB lineage: Bacteria > Pseudomonadota > Alphaproteobacteria > Rhodobacterales > Rhodobacteraceae > Tabrizicola. Next base: position 846 of record JBGSVS010000413.1, on the reverse strand, counting down.
GGCCGAGGCGCTGGCCTTCGGCTCGCTGCAGACCGAAGGCTTCGCTGTCCGCCTTTCGGGTCAGGACTGCACCCGAGGCACCTTCTCCCAGCGCCATTCGGGCTGGGTCGACCAGACCACCGAGGAACGCCACTACACCTTGAACCACATCCGCCCCGGCCAGGCGCGGTATGAGGTCATCGATTCGATGCTCTCGGAATACGCCGTCCTTGGCTTTGAATATGGCTACAGCCTTGCCGAACCGAACGCGCTGACCCTCTGGGAAGCCCAGTTCGGCGACTTCGCCAACGGCGCGCAGATCATGATCGACCAGTTCATCAACTCGGGCGAGTCGAAATGGCTGCGGATGTCGGGCCTCGTGATGCTTCTCCCCCACGGCTACGAAGGCCAGGGGCCGGAACACTCCTCAGCCCGTCTCGAACGCTTCCTGCAACTTTCGGCCGAGGATAACTGGATCGTCGCCAACTGCTCGACGCCCGCCAACTACTTCCACATCCTGCGCCGTCAGCTGCACCGGACCTATAGGAAACCGCTGATCCTGATGACGCCGAAGTCGCTTTTGCGGCACCCGATGGCGATCTCAAAAGCCGAGGACTTTACCGACGGCTCCACCTTCCACCGCGTCCTCTGGGACGACGCGCAGAAGGGCAACTCGACGGCGAAACTCAAGGCCGACGACAAGATCAAGCGCGTCGTTCTCTCGTCCGGCAAGGTCTACTACGACCTTCTGGCCGAACGCGACAAACAGGGGCTCGACGACGTCTACCTGCTGCGCGTCGAACAGCTTTACCCGGTCCCGACCATCTCGCTTACCCAGGAACTCGGCCGCTTTCCCAAGGCTGACAT
>JBGSVS010000412.1:0-10626 GCA_041752895.1 Tabrizicola sp. | reverse complement strand
CGCAGCCCCCATAGGGAATAGACAATGAACCAGGAACTCTCGACCAACCCGTTCAACCCGGTTGCGCCCGTCAAGACCTTCGACGAAATCAAGATCAGCCTGGCCTCGCCAGAGCGGATCCTGTCTTGGTCCTTTGGCGAGATCAAAAAGCCGGAAACCATCAACTACCGCACGTTCAAACCCGAACGTGACGGCCTGTTCTGCGCGCGGATCTTTGGCCCGATCAAGGATTACGAATGCCTGTGCGGCAAATACAAGCGCATGAAGTATCGCGGCGTTGTCTGCGAAAAGTGCGGCGTTGAAGTCACGCTGCAGAAGGTGCGGCGCGAACGGATGGGCCATATCGAACTGGCAGCACCCGTCGCCCACATCTGGTTCCTGAAGTCGCTGCCCAGCCGGATCGGCCTCATGCTCGACATGACGCTGCGCGATCTGGAACGCATCCTCTACTTCGAAAACTACGTCGTCATCGAGCCGGGTCTGACCGACCTGACCTATGCCCAGATGTTGACCGAAGAGGAATTCCTCGACGCGCAGGACCAGTATGGCGCCGACGCATTCACCGCCAACATCGGCGCTGAAGCGATCCGCGAAATGCTGGCGGCGATCGACCTGGATGCCACCGCCGAGCAGCTGCGTGAGGAGCTGAAGGAAGCCACGGGCGAGCTGAAGCCGAAGAAGATCATCAAGCGGCTGAAGATCGTCGAGTCGTTCCAGGAATCCGGCAACCGTCCGGAATGGATGATCCTGACCGTGCTTCCGGTGATCCCGCCGGAACTGCGCCCGCTGGTCCCGCTGGACGGCGGCCGGTTTGCGACCTCCGACCTGAACGACCTTTACCGTCGCGTCATCAACCGCAACAACCGCCTGAAGCGCCTGATCGAGCTTCGCGCGCCGGACATCATCGTCCGGAACGAAAAGCGGATGCTGCAGGAAGCTGTCGATGCGCTGTTCGACAACGGACGTCGTGGCCGCGTGATCACGGGCACCAACAAGCGCCCGCTGAAATCGCTGTCGGACATGCTGAAGGGCAAGCAGGGCCGCTTCCGCCAGAACCTTCTGGGCAAGCGCGTCGACTTCTCGGGTCGTTCGGTCATCGTGACCGGCCCGGAGCTTAAGCTGCACCAGTGCGGGTTGCCGAAGAAGATGGCGCTCGAACTCTTCAAGCCCTTCATCTACTCGCGGCTGGAAGCCAAAGGGCTTTCCAGCACCGTAAAGCAAGCCAAGAAGCTGGTCGAGAAAGAGCGTCCCGAGGTCTGGGACATCCTGGATGAAGTCATTCGCGAACACCCGGTTCTGCTGAACCGTGCGCCGACCTTGCACCGTCTGGGCATCCAGGCCTTCGAGCCGATCCTGATCGAAGGCAAGGCGATCCAGCTGCACCCGCTCGTCTGCTCGGCCTTCAACGCCGACTTCGACGGTGACCAGATGGCCGTCCACGTCCCGTTGAGCCTTGAGGCCCAGCTGGAAGCCCGCGTGCTGATGATGTCGACGAACAACGTGCTGTCGCCCGCCAACGGCGCCCCCATCATCGTGCCGTCGCAGGACATGGTCCTCGGTCTCTACTACGTCACGATGGAGCGCAAGGGCATGGTTGGTGAGGGCATGGCCTTCGCCGATATCGAGGAAGTCGAACACGCCCTGGCCGCCGGGGCCGTGCACCTGCACGCCAAGGTGCAGGCGCGTCTGCGTCAGGTCGATGAGACCGGCAACATCGTCTGGAAGCGCTTCGAGACCACCCCCGGCCGCCTGCGGCTTGGCAATCTGCTGCCGCTGAACGCCAAGGCCCCGTTTGACCTGGTGAACCGGCTTCTGCGGAAGAAGGACGTGCAGACCGTCATCGACACCGTCTACCGCTACTGCGGTCAGAAGGAATCGGTGATCTTCTGCGACCAGATCATGACCCTCGGCTTCCGTGAGGCCTTCCGCGCCGGGATTTCCTTCGGCAAGGACGACATGGTGATCCCGGATACCAAGTGGACCATCGTCAACGAGGTCAAGGAACAGGTTGCGGGCTTTGAGCAGCAGTACCTCGACGGCCTGATCACTCAGGGCGAGAAGTACAACAAGGTCGTTGACGCCTGGACCAAGTGCAACGACAAGGTCACCGAGGCGATGATGGCCACGATCTCGGCTGTCCGCCACGACGCCAACGGCGCCGAAAAGGAACCGAACTCGGTCTATATGATGGCCCACTCGGGTGCCCGTGGCTCGGTTATCCAGATGAAGCAGCTGGGCGGTATGCGCGGTCTTATGGCCAAGCCGTCGGGCGAGATCATCGAGACGCCGATCATCTCGAACTTCAAGGAAGGTCTGACCGTTCTTGAATACTTCAACTCGACCCACGGCGCGCGGAAGGGTCTGTCGGACACCGCGCTGAAAACGGCGAACTCGGGCTACCTGACCCGCCGTCTGGTGGACGTGGCACAGGACTGCATCGTGCGCAGCCACGATTGCGGGACAGAAAAGGCGATCACCGCCTCGGCCGCCGTCAATGACGGTGAGGTCATCGTGCCGATGGGCGAACGGGTCCTCGGGCGCGTTGCGGCCGATGATGTGGTCGTTCCCTTGACCGGCGAAGTGCTGGTCGCGAAGAACGAGCTGATCGATGAACGTCGCGCCGACCTGATCAACAACTCGGGCATCGCTACCATCCGCATCCGCAGCCCGCTGACCTGCGAGGCCGAGGAAGGCGTTTGCGCGCTGTGCTACGGGCGTGACCTTGCCCGCGGCACCCTGGTCAACCAGGGCGAAGCGGTCGGGATCATCGCGGCCCAGTCGATCGGTGAACCCGGCACCCAGCTGACGATGCGGACGTTCCACATCGGCGGCGTGGCGCATGGCGGCCAGCAGTCGTTCCTGGAAGCCAGCCAGGAAGGCAAGATCGAGTTCCGGAATGCCAACCTGCTGTCCAACGTCACGGGCGAGCAGATCGTTGTCGGCCGGAACATGTCGATCGCGATCATCGACGAGGCGGGCCAGGAACGGGCTGCCCACAAGCTGACCTACGGTGCCAAGCTGCACGTCAAAGAAGGCGAAACCGTCAAGCGCGGCACCAAGCTCTTCGAATGGGACCCCTTCACCCTGCCGATCATCGCCGAAAAGACCGGCGTGGCACGGTTCAAGGACCTGGTCGCGGGGATCTCGGTCCGCGAGGACACCGACGATGCGACAGGCATGACCCAGAAGATCGTCTCGGACTGGCGGTCGGTGCCGAAGGGCGGCGACCTCAAGCCCGAGATCATCGTGATGGACCCGGCGACGGGCGATCCGGTGCGCGGCGACAGCGGCAACCCGATCACCTACGCCATGTCGGTGGACGCGATTCTGTCGGTCGAAGACGGCCAGGAGTTGCGGCCCGGTGACGTGGTGGCGCGTATCCCGCGCGAAGGTGCCAAGACCAAGGACATCACCGGGGGTCTGCCCCGCGTGGCGGAACTGTTCGAAGCCCGTCGCCCGAAGGATCACGCGATCATCGCGGAAATGGACGGCTATGTGCGGTTCGGCAAGGACTACAAGTCCAAGCGCCGCATCACGGTCGAGCCGGTGGACGAGACGTTGCAAGCCGTCGAGTACATGATCCCGAAGGGCAAGCATACCCCGGTGCAAGAGGGCGACTTCGTGCAGAAGGGCGACTACATCATGGACGGCAACCCGGCTCCGCACGACAGTCTGCGGATCATGGGGATCGAGGCGCTTGCCAACTACATGATCGACGAAGTGCAGGACGTCTACCGGCTGCAGGGCGTGAAGATCAACGACAAGCACATCGAGGTCATCGTTCGCCAGATGCTGCAGAAGTTCGAGATCCTCGATGGTGGCGACACCACGCTGCTGAAGGGCGAACAGGTCGAGAAGATCGAACTGGACGAAGAAAACGCCAAATCGGTCGCCCGTGGTGGCCGTGAGGCGAAGGCCGAACCGGTCCTTCTGGGGATCACCAAGGCGTCGCTGCAAACCCGCAGCTTCATCTCGGCGGCTTCGTTCCAGGAAACGACGCGCGTTCTGACCGAGGCCTCGGTGCAGGGCAAGCGTGACAAGCTTCTGGGCCTGAAGGAAAACGTCATCGTCGGCCGCCTGATCCCGGCGGGCACCGGTGGTGCGACGAGCCGCGTCAAGAAGATCGCCGCCGACCGTGACCAGACCGTGATCGAGGCGCGCCGGTCCGAGGCCGAAGAAGCTGCCGCGCTGGCAGCCCCGATGGCGGTGGTCGAGCCCGAGATTGACGACGTCTTCGACGCCGGGCTGGTCGACACGATCGAAAGCCGCGATTAAGTCTCCTGGGTTTCGGGCAAATCAAAGCCCCGCCGGCCGAAAGGCTGGCGGGGCTTTTCCTTTGGTCGTCGGACGTTCCTACGGACGATGAAGTCGCACCGGGGCCTTCGGGGCGCGTTTCAGGATGCCCTTGGCTTCCAGGTCAAGCTGGACGCATTTGACCCACCAGCCCGCAGTCTCGCCCCCGGGGAAAAGGGATGCGGACAGGTGCGGCTTCACCGCATTGATGATCTGGGCGGGGGTAAGCCCCGGCGGTGCATCAGGGGTCACTGAAAGGACGGCCGCGCGCATCTCGGTGTATTTGGCGGCGTCCACGCGGTAGGTCTTGCCGGGTTGGCCGACATTCTGGACTTCGATCTTGTCTGACATGGCGCGGCCCTCCTGACCGAGAGGGTCGCGCGGGATTGTGCGGGACACAAGCTTTCCCTTTGCCTTCAGGCGTCCGAGGAGTATGGCGAAGGCAATGACGCGACCGATGCTGACCCTTGCCGAAGCCGAACGCCTGCCCGCATGGAAGCGGCCCGAGGCGCTGCTTTACCTTATGGCTGCGGCGATGCCGCTAAGCTTTGCGACCTGGTCGGCGCTGCTGAACAACTTCGTCATCGAGGTGGCAAGCTTCACCGGCAAGGAGATCGGCTGGCTGCATACCGTGCGCGAGATCCCGGGCTTTCTGGCCATCGGCGTGATCCTGATCCTGCTGGTCGTGCGAGAACAGGTGCTGGCGCTGGTCGCGTTGGCGCTTCTTGGCGCGGCGACGGCGGTGACGGGGTGGTTCACCAGTTTCTCGGGGCTGCTGGTGATGACGCTTTTGTCGTCGATCGGGTTTCACTACTTCGAGACAGTGAACCAGTCGCTGCAACTGCAGTGGATCAGCAAGGATCGGGCGCCCATCGTGCTGGGCCGGATCGTGGCCGTGGGGGCAGGGGCGTCGCTGGTGGCATATGGGGCCATCGTGGCGCTGTGGGAGACGCTGAGCCTCGACTACAACTCGGTGTACCTGGCCTCGGGCGGCTTGACGCTGGTGCTGGTCCTTTTCGCGGCGCTGGCCTATCCGCAGTTTCAAAGCCCGCATCCGCAGCACAAGCACATGGTCTTGCGCCGCCGCTATTGGCTTTACTACGCCTTGCAGTTCATGGCGGGGGCGCGGCGGCAGATCTTCGTGGTCTTCGCAGGCTTCATGATGGTCGAACGTTTCGGGATGAAGGTCTCGGAGATGACGGCGCTGCTTTTGGTGAACTACCTCATCAACATGGCCGTGGCCCCCGCGATGGGCCGGGCGCTGAGCCGGTTCGGAGAGCGCAACGTCATGGGGTTCGAATACATCGGGCTGACGCTGGTGTTCCTGGCCTACGGCGGGCTTTACTGGTTCGGCTGGGGGCTGGTGATCGCGGGGGGGCTTTATATCCTGGACCAGCTGTTCTTTGCGCTGTCGTTCAGCCTGAAGACCTATTTCCAGAAGATCGCTGATCCCAAGGACATCGCCCCGACTGCGGCGGTGGCCTTCACGATCAACCATATCGCGGCGGTCTTCCTGCCGGCGGCGCTGGGATATCTTTGGGCGCAGTCTCCGGACCATGTGTTCCTGCTGGGCGCAGGCATGGCGCTGTTCGCCTTTGGCCTGATCTGCCTGATCCCGCGTCATCCTTCGCCGGGGTTTGAGACGGTCTTCTCACGCGGGGTGCCGCTGGCGGCCGAGTAAAGCCCGGGTGAGGGGACTGCAATGTCGCTTGGGAAACCTGGCGCGCGACCTATATTCAGCCTTTGAAACGGAGGTCCCAGATGTTCTTCACGCGCAAATCGATGGAAATGGTCCGGCCCGAGGACGCTTTGCCCGGGCGTGCCGATCCGCTGCCGACGGCAGAGCTGCATTTCCTGAGCGGCCTTCCCCTGAAGTCGCCGGTGCCCGAGGGCATGGCCGAGGCGATGTTCGGGATGGGCTGCTTCTGGGGCGTGGAGCGTAAGTTCTGGCAGACCCCGGGCGTGTGGCTGACGATGGTCGGCTATGCCGGTGGCTTCACGCCGAACCCGACCTACAAGGAGACGTGCACCCAACTGACCGGCCACAACGAGGTGGTGCGGGTGATCTACGATCCGGCTGTCATCAGCTATGAGGGGCTGCTGAAAGTCTTCTGGGAAGGCCACGATCCGACCCAGGGCATGCGGCAGGGCAATGACGTGGGGTCCACCTACCGGTCGGGGATCTACACCTACACGCCCGAGCAAGCGGCGGAGGCGGAGGCCTCGCGGCAGGTTTATTCGGCGGCGCTGAAGCAAGCCGGGATGGGGGCGATCACGACCGAGATTTTGCCTGTGCCGGTGTTCTACTTCGCCGAGGACTATCATCAGCAGTATCTGGCCAAGAACCCGGGCGGGTATTGCGGGGTCGGCGGCACGGGGGTGACCTGCCCGATCGGGACTGGTGTGCGGGCCTGAAGGCACGAATTTTCTTCGAAAATTCGGGGTGTGGGGCGGACCGGCTTGATCGGGTGACCGGTGGCGCGTATGGGCGGGGCCAAAGGAGTGCCGCCCATGCCCACCTATTCCGCCCTGACCACCCTTCCCGGCGAGGACCCCGCGCAGTCCCTTGCCGCCGCCATGGAGCGGATGATGCCAGAGCCGACCGGGGTCGGTGTGTTCGAGATCGAGGACGGCTCGGGTCTGTGGGAGGTGGGCGGCTATTTCCTGGAAGCGCCGGACCAGGTGATGCTGGAGGTGCTGGCGACGGCCTTCGGGGCGAAACCGTTCGCGCTGTCGGAGCTGCCCGAGATCGACTGGGTCGCCCATGTCCGGCGTGAGCTGTCGCCGGTGGATGCGGGGCGGTTCTTCGTTTTTGGCAGCCACGACGCGGACAAGGTGCCGGAAGGACGAGTGCCGCTGCAGATCGAGGCGACGGTGGCCTTTGGCACGGGCCATCACGGGACGACTCTGGGCTGCCTTCTGGCCTTCGACCGTTTGCTGACGGCGGGTGTGCGGCCTGCGAAGGTGGTGGATATCGGCTGCGGCACGGCGGTCTTGGCGATGGCGGCGGCAGTGACCTTGCCGGAGGCGCTGGTCATCGCCAGTGACATCGACCGGGTCGCGGTGGACGTGGCCGAAGCCAATGTCGCGATCAACGGACTTGAGGGGCGGGTCGAGTGTCTGGAGGCGGCTGGCGTTGATCATGAACGAATTAGGGCAGGCGCGCCCTATGATCTGGTCTTTGCCAACATCCTGAAGGGCCCCCTGATCGAGCTTGCGCCCTCGATTGCGACTCAGCTTGCAACCGGGGGGAGAGTGATCTTATCTGGTCTTCTATCTGTGCAAGCAGATTCGGTTACAGCCGCCTATACTGCGGCAGGACTTTGTCTGAACAGTCGCGACGATATCGGCGAATGGTCGACGCTTGTTCTACAAAAGAATTGAAATCATGGACAATCCTTGACGAAACGGCCGCCGATCCTCAGCCTGAAACATACGCCGCATTTTCGCCATAAGCCTGCGGCAGAAATTAAGCGTCAGAGCGGCTACTCTGGGTGAGAGAAAATGTGGGTTGATCCAAATCTTAATGACTTCTACAGCCGCGTTTCGCGGATCGAAAAATCGCATGCCAAGGGCTACGGCTTCGAGGCGGCGGGCACCATCGGCCGCAAGTCGTCGGTGCGCGGGAACGCCCGTCTTCTGAAGCTCGTCCGGTCAGCGGTGCTGGTTCTGGCGATGGGTGTCGGCCTGAAGGGGGTCATCCACTACTTCGTCGGTGCGCAGACCTACGAGAGCCGGGTGAGCGCGCTGGCTGCGGGCAACGGCTTTGATCCGGTCGGCGCCTGGCTGATGCACGCCGATCCGGCCACCACCTGGGTGTCGGGCCAGCTGCAGTCCCTTCTTCCGCGTTGATCTGAAAGAATAGTGCGTCGGGTATTGAGTGACGAAGGGCCGCATCTTTCGATGCGGCCCGTTTTTGATTCCCGATTGGGCCACCGGCCCCGAAAAGCCGGTCGGCGGATCAGCGACCGATGAAGTCGATGTCGCCGCGGCAAAGGCCGATATCGTCAAGCTCGCGATCCGACAGCTTGGCAAGCGCCTTGCGGGTGACGCGGGTGTCATTCCAGGCCTGGACTGCCCCGAAGGCATTCGACAGGGCGTTGATGGCACGGTAGGTGGTGATGGCGCCGTAGGGCGCCGGGCGGGTCGTCTCGACAGCGGCCATGGCGTTCATCCTTGTTCTTACACTGCACAAATCGAAGGCTTATTCCTTCGATGATTGCCAGATAGTCTTGCTGCATGTGCAAAGCAAGCTACGGCCAAGCAAGGCCGCCATGCAGGCGCTGCATGACAGGTGGCATAATTTTTGTCATTTCTATCAAATGCTTCCGAGTCCGTCGCCGGTCGCGTCGCTTTCCTGATGCATCCGGTCGTATTCTGCAAGTGCAAAATGCAGCCAGGCTGTCCGGTGGTTCAACGAAAGCCATTGGCGGATGTTCCCTGTTCGTGCTAGCTCTTGTGGTGAAGCAAAGGGTGGGGACAAGATGCGGGTCATCGGCATCGATCCGGGGTTGCGGAACCTTGGCTGGGGCGTCATCGACGTCGCAGGCTCGCGCCTGTCGCATGTGGCAAATGGAATATGTCATTCGGATGCAGGCGATGGCGATCTTGCCAGGCGGCTTCTGCATCTTCATGTGCAATTGACTGAAGTTTTCCGCAGTTGGCAGCCCGAGGCGGCCGCAGTGGAGCACACGTTTGTCAACAAGGACGCGGTTGCGACGCTGAAACTGGGCCAGGCGCGGGGGATCGCCCTGCTGGTTCCGGCGCAGTTCGGACTGGCCGTCGGGGAATACGCGCCGAACGCGGTGAAGAAGACGGTGGTGGGCGTGGGGCATGCGGCGAAGGTGCAGGTGGATCACATGGTGAAGCTGCAGTTCCCCGGCGCGAAGATCGCCGGACCGGATGCGGCGGATGCGCTGGCGATCGCGATCTGCCATGCGCATCACGTGCAGTCGTCGGGGCGGCTGGCGGCGGCGTTGAGGGCAGCGGAATGAGAGACGTTTCGTGATCGGGCGGATTTCCGGGCGGCTGGACTGGCGGGGGCCGGACCACGTGCTGATCGACGTGCGCGGGGTCGGCTACATCGTCCATGTCAGCGAACGGACCCTCGCAGGCCTGCCGGGGATCGGAGAGGCGGTCAGCCTTTATACCGACCTTCTGGTGCGCGAGGACCTTTTGCAGTTGTTCGGCTTTCCGACGATGCTGGAGAAGGAATGGCACAAGCTGCTGATGACTGTGCAGGGGGTGGGGGCCAAGGCGTCGATGGCGATCCTTGGCACCTTGGGGGCCGAAGGCGTGGGCCGGGCAATCACCCTGAGTGACGCGCGCGCCGTGCAGGCCGCGCCGGGTGTGGGGCCGAAGCTGGCGCAGCGGGTGATCCTGGAGCTAAAGGCGAAGGCTCCGGGGGTGATGGCGTCCGGGGTGGGCCTGTCGTCCAAGGCGGCAGCCGACGATGTGGTCATTGAAGAGACCGCCCCCGCCCCGCGCAGGGCGGTGAAGGCGGATGAAGGAGCAGTGCGGTGGGCGGCGGCTTCGGCGGATGCGCTGTCGGCGCTGGTGAACCTGGGTTACGGGCAAGGCGATGCAGCGCAGGCAGTGGCGATGGTCGCCGGGGATATGGCTGACGCGGATGCGGCCGGGTTGATCCGGGCGGCGTTGAAAGTGCTGGCGCCCAAATGATTGAACCGAAATGAGTTCCGATCCGACCTTGCGGCCCGAACGCTTGCCGGAAGACACCGACAAGGCGCTGCGCCCGCAGATGCTGGCCGAGTTCATCGGGCAAGCCGACGCGCGGGCCAACCTTGCCGTCTTCATCGAGTCCGCCCGTATGCGGGGCGAGGCGATGGATCATACGCTGTTCCATGGCCCTCCGGGTCTGGGCAAGACCACGCTGGCGCAGATCATGGCGCGGGAGCTGGGGGTGGGGTTCCGGATGACCTCCGGTCCTGTCCTGGCCAAACCGGGTGACCTGGCGGCGATCCTGACCAACCTTGAGCCGCGGGACGTCCTGTTCATCGACGAGATCCACCGGCTGTCCCCGATTGTCGAGGAAGTGCTGTATCCCGCACTGGAAGATTTCGCGCTGGATCTGGTGATCGGCGAAGGCCCGGCGGCGCGGACGGTGCGGATTGATTTGCAGCCGTTCACGCTGGTCGGGGCGACGACACGGCTGGGTCTGTTGACGACCCCGCTGCGGGACCGGTTCGGGATTCCGACGCGGCTGGAGTTCTATTCGGAGGCCGAGTTGTTCGAGATCGTCACGCGCGGGGCTCGATTGATGGGGGTGCAGGCGGAAGCCGAGGGCTGCCGCGAGATCGCGCGGCGGGCGCGGGG
>JBGSVS010000411.1:0-6470 GCA_041752895.1 Tabrizicola sp. | reverse complement strand
GGCCTTGGTCACGCCCTCGGCGTAAAAGCAGATGGTGAGGTATGAGAAGGTCGAGAAGAGGACGGTGAGAGTGAGGGCGAACCAGAGGAGCGGCTGGGTGGGCGGCGTGACGGCGAAGAGGCCGTAAAGCGCGGCTGCCATCAGCGCGGTGGCGATGGCGATGGTCAGGCGGCGGTGCGGTCGCGTCGCCTCGGCCAGCCAGCCAAGTGCTGGGTCCTGAACCACGTCGATCAGACGGAGGGCGGCGAGGGTGAAGCCCATTGCGGCAAGCGAGGTGCCGTAGTGGTCGACATAGAAGTTCGGCGCGTGGATGTAGATCGGCAGGCCCGCCATCGCGATCAGGGCGGCGAACAGGGACCAGGCGGGGAGGCGGGTGGTCATCGGTGGTTGCGAAATTGAGCGCCTTGCGGCGCAAGTCTTTTGTCTCGGGTTTCTGCGTGAAGGACGCAGAAACCCTCGGGTAGGCCTCCGGCGGGGATATTTGGGCAAATGTGAAAGGCGAAGGGATGGCGCATCAGCGCGAAATGTCTTCGGCGGGGGGTGTGGGGCGGTTGTGGAACTTGACCTTCTTCAGCCACAGCTTCAGCGCCTGCCAGTGGATCAGCGCCAGCACCCGGCGCGAGCCGAAGGGGCGGCGGAGGCCGGAGGCGATTATCCCGGCGTTGGTCAGGGGTTGGCGCGGGCCGATCAGGTTGGTGAAAAGGCCGCCGCCGGGGGTGGTGTAGTCGATCCAGATGCCGATCCGGTCGGGCCTGATGTCGAAGCGGAAGGTGTAGGTTCCGGCGACGGGCTGGAAGGGCGAGACGTGGAAGATCTTCTGCGCGGTGATTGTGTCTTCGCGCGTGATCGGGGCGCGGTCCTCGCGGTGGCACAGGTAGGAATGCCGGTCGCCGTAGGTATTGGAAACCTCGGCGATCACGGCGCGGAGGTGGCCTACATGGTCGTAGGCCAGCCAGAACGAGACCGGGTTGAACACATGGCCGAGGAGGCGCGGCTGGGCCAGTAGAAGGAGGCGGTCAGCGGCAAGATTGTGCTGGGTCAGCACCTCGCGCGCCCAGTGGGCCCCGGTCCCATGGCCCGGCGCGCCGCCATGGTCAGCGTCATGGACCGACATCAGGTTGCGGGCGTTGCGCGAGAAGAGCGCGGGGCCCTTGGCCTTGGCGGGGTCCAGAAGCAGGTAGTCCACCGAATAACGGAACGCGTTCTTCACCGCGCCCTTGCGACCGTGGAAGGTCTCGGCCGGGATGCGCTGCACCCCTGTATGCGTATTTGGGGTCATGCGACCAGCCTGAAGGCGTGGCGCTCGGCCATCGCCTGCACCACGTCCACTGCCGAGGCGAAGCCGTCTTCATGAAAGCCGTTGCGCATCCATGCGCCACAGAACCAGGTGTTGCGGCTGCCGTTCATCGTGCGCAGCCGGTCCTGTGCGGCAAAGGCGGCGACGTCGAAAACCGGGTGGTGGAAGGTGTTCACGTCGTGGATCAACTCATCCCGGATCGGCCGCGAGGTGTTCAGCGTCACGAACAAGGGGTCGTCCTGCGGGATCGGCTGCAGGGAGTTCATCCAGTAGGTCAGATCGATGCGCTCACCCGCGCCGGTTTTCGGTTCGACATAGGACCAGGACGACCAGACCTTGCGCGACTTGGGCATCAGCGAGGGGTCGGCATGCAGCACCGCCTCGTTCGGCTGATAGCGGATCGCGGAGAGTGCGCCGGTTTCCTCGGGAGTGCCGTCGGCGAGAAGCTTCAGCGTGATGTCGGAATGGGTGGCGAAGACCACGTCGTCGAAAAGCTCGGGTTCACAGCCCCGGGCGGTCAGGAAGACCGACCCCGCCTCGCGCCGGACGGCGGCGACCGGGGTCCCGGTGCGGATATCCACCCCTTGCGCCGTCATCGCGGCCTGCAGGCGGCGAACATATTCGATGGACCCGCCCTTGACGGTGTGCCACTGGTGCTGGCCGTCAAAGTCCATCAGCGCGTGGTTGCGGAAAAAGCGGACCAGTCCTTGCGCCGGGAAGTCGAGGATACCCGAGGTGGGAGTCGACCAGATCGCGCCCGAAAAGGGGGTGATGTAGTGGTCGCGGAAGTAGCGGCCGGTGCCGAGGCGGGCCAGAAGCTCACGGATGGTCATGGCGGGGTCGTTCGCCACGGCCTCGGCGTTGCGGTTGAAGTGCAGGATGTCGGACAGCATGCGCAAAAAGCGCGGCGAAAAGGCGTTGCGGCGCTGGGCAAAGATCGCGTCGACCGAGGCCAGCCCGTATTCCAGCGCGCCGCCGCGGATCGAGGCGCCGAAGGACATCGAGCTTGGGGCCGTCGGCACGCCCAGCTTGTCGAAAAGCTGCACGAGGTTGGGGTAGTTCACGTGGTTGAAGACGATGAAGCCGGTATCGACCGGCTGGTCGCGGCGTTTGCCCGCGATCACGGTCCGGGCATGGCCGCCAAGACGCGGCTCGGCCTCATAAAGGACCACCGAATTGCGTTCGGCCAGAAGATGCGCAGCCGCCATCCCGGAAATGCCGCCCCCGACAACAGCGATGCGGCGGGGGGTCTGGCCCAGGTGTTCGAACGGCATCTTCGGTCAGGTCCTTCCCTTGTTTGCATACTTTACGCGGCGGGACCTCGTTCGGATCACCGGCTCTGTGCCCTTGTGCAGCAGATAGCTGCAGTGTTGCGGGAAAGTTTCCTGTCAGGCCAGCCTAACATTGCGACGCGGGACGATCCGTCAAACAAAGTTTACAGTCGGGCTTGACGTGTTGCGCGGCTGCGCCAATTCACCGTTCAAGTGATCCAACCCGACCCTGCTTGCGTAGATAGTGCCATGATGCTTGACGCCAGCAGAGCCGCTATGACGGAGCTAACCGTTCAGCCAGACGTTATGGCTGTTGCGGCCAGCTATGGACAGCGCCGGAAAAGGGAAGGGTCGTTGGCGAAGGCAGAGGACGAGACGGACTGGGCGGGCCTATTGCTTAAGGTGCGCGACCATCAGGACAGGGCGGCGTTTGCGCAGCTCTTCCGGCACTTTGCCCCCCGGGTGAAGGCCTTTCTGATGAAGTCGGGCGCAGGTGCCGCTTTGGCCGAGGAATGCGCGCAGGATGTCATGGCGACGTTGTGGCAGAAGGCGCACCTCTTTGACCCGAGCCGGGCAAGCGTGGCGACCTGGGTCTACACCATCGCCCGCAACCGGCGGATCGACGCGCTGCGCAAGGCGCGCCGGGCCGAGCCGGAGGAATTGGACTGGGGACCCGAGCCCGAGCCTGACCAGGCCGAGGTTCTGGAAGCCCAGCAGGAAACGGAACGCTTGGGGCAGGCTTTGAAGGCCTTGCCCGGGCCGCAGAGGACACTGATCGAGCGCGCCTATTACGGCGACCTCAGTCACAGCGAGATTGCTGCGGAAACGGGACTTCCGCTTGGGACGATAAAATCACGAATCCGGCTGGCGCTGGACAAGCTGCGCCAGCAGATGACCTAAGGGACGACGACGGACATGACGATACGGCACCATCTTTCCGACCAGCTACTGACGGGCTACGCCGCTGGCAGTCTGCCCGAGGCCTTCAACCTTGTCGTGGCGACGCATGTGTCGCTGTGCGATGAGTGCAGGGCGCGGGCAGCCAGCCTTGATGCGGTGGGCGGCGCGCTTCTGGACGAGGCAGAAGAGATCGCGATGGGCGAAGATGCCCTGGCGCGCGCGCTGGACCGGATCGAGCAGTTGCCGCAGGCGACGCGGTCCGAACCGCTGAAGCCCGTAGGCATCCTTCCCGCACCTCTGGCCAACTACATCGGCGGCGATCTGTCCGCCGTGCGCTGGCGCAAGGTCGGCGGCGGGGTGAAGCAGGCGATCCTGCCGACGGGCAAGGACGCCTCGGCCCGGCTTCTGTTCATCCCGGCCGGGACGGCGGTGCCGGATCACGGCCACCGGGGGATGGAGCTGACGCTGGTCCTGCAGGGTGCCTTTGCCGACGCGAACGACCGCTTTGACCGTGGTGACATCGAGATTGCCGACGAAGACATGGAGCATACTCCGGTGGCACTTGCGGGGCAGGACTGCATCTGTCTGGCGGCCACGGACGCTCCGCTGCGGTTCCGGGGGTTGATCCCGCGTCTGGCGCAACCGTTGCTTCGCATCTGACCGCCAAGATTTTTCTGCGAAAAATCGAAGGGCTGGTCAGGCGAGCTCTGTCAGTCGCACGGCGATGACCGGCCAATCGCCCTGCAGCCTTGCGGGACCGTCGGTCAGCACCAGATCGTCGCGGTTCACGTCGTGCCCATTCACCAGGCACGGCCCCAGCGCATAAAGCGCGAGCGTTCCCCCGGCGGGCAGGCTGTCGTTCTGTGCGACGATGACCTGCGGTCTTGGCAGCCTGCGCGCACTCATCACGTTGAAGTCGTCCGACTGCTGGCCGTTGGTGTCTGACGCGAGAACCTCGACGTCACCGGGGAAGGCCACCGGGACCAGCGGAGCGCAGCGAAGGTCGATCCCGGCCCCCGTCAGCCGGAAGCCGGGACCGGAGAGAACCGTCAGGTTCCGCTCGATGCCCGGAAACAGCGAGAACGGACCATTTTCGACCACCGCCGCCCGGCTTAACCGCACCAGAAGCTGCCCGTCACGCTCCAGCCGCCAAAGCTCGGTCGTGGTGCCGCGCCCGTTTTTCCAGGGTTGGCGGAAGTAGTCGGCGGGGGTGAGGTGGCGCATCATTCGGCGGCGGCGGGGCCGATCACTTTGGCGGGGGTATCCGGTGCAAGCTCCTCGAAGTCGAAATTGTCCAGGCGGCGGGCGCGTTTGCCGGCCTTTTCGGACGAGACCTTGATGTCCTCGATGTCCTTCGCGGCCTGGCCGAAGTGGCGGTCCAGGCTTTCGACTCGGGTCCCCAGCCGGTCGACATCGGCATAGAGAAGCGCCAGTTCCTTGCGGATCGCCCCGGCCTGTTCGCGCATCCGGGCGTCCTTCAGGACCGCCCGCATCGTGTTCAGCGTCGCCATGCAGGTGGTGGGCGAGACGATCCAGACCTTCACGCCAAAGCCTTCACGCACCAGTTCGGGGAAGTTGGCGTGCAACTCGGCATAGACAGCCTCCGAGGGCAGAAACATCAGCGCGCCATCGGCGGTTTCGCCTTCGACGATGTATTTCTCGGCTATCGCGCGGATATGGGCGCGAACGGCGGTGCGCATGGCTTGGGCGGCCTCGGTCACCCCGCGCGGTGTGTCGGCGCGGCGGATCGCCTCGTAGGCTTCCAGCGGGAACTTGGCGTCGATGACGATGGGACCGGGTGGATTGGGCAGGTGAATCAGGCAGTCCGCCCGGCGGCCGTTCGAAAGCGTCGCCTGCATCGTGTAGGCGTCCTTTGGCAGGGCCTTCTGCACTATGTCATGCAGCTGGATTTCCCCGAAGGCGCCGCGGGTCTGCTTGTTTGACAGGATGTCCTGCAGGCTCAGCACGTTGCCCGACAGCTTCTCGATATTCGCCTGCGCCTTGTCGATGGTTTCCAGCCGCGTCTGCAATTCCCCCAGACTACGCGCGGTGCGGGTCGATGTGCCGTGCAACGCCTCGGTCATCTGGCGCTGCACTTCGGCGAGGCGCTGTTCCATCACCTGCAGCATCGCAGTCTGGCTGACGGCCTGGGTTTCCGAGACGTGGTGGAGGCCCCCCGCCAGTCGCTCCTGCCCGTCGCCCAGCGATTGCAGCCGGGAGGAAAGCCAACTGATTTCGCGCATCAAGGGTTCCGCAGTGGTAGCCGACCGGCTGGTGCTGCGCAGGATCAGGATCAGGAAACCCAGGAGCACGATGGCAACCCCACCGAGAAGCAGGATCTCGGGGTCGTTCCACGCGTAGCTTTGGCCAAAGAGCGTGATCATCGGCGGCCGAACAGGCGTTCGATGTCGTGGAGGCTAAGCTCCACATAGGTCGGCCGCCCGTGGTTGCATTGGCCGGACAAGGGCGTCGCCTCCATCTCGCGCAGCAGGGCGTTCATCTCTTCGGGGCGCATCTGGCGGCCGGACCGGACCGAGCCGTGGCAGGCCATACGGCTGAGGATCGCGTCGATCTTGGCGCGGACCAGCTGGCTGTCGCCAGAGTCGGCGAGTTCATCGAGGATATCACGGATCAGCGCCGCGCCGTTCACCGGACCCAGCACCGCAGGGGTTTCGCGGATGGCGATGGCATTGCCGCCGAAGGCCTCAATGGTCAGCCCAACCTCGGCCAAAGCGGGGGCGGCGTCCAGAAGGCGGGCCGCATCGGTGGAGGAAAGGTCGACGATCTCGGGTATCAGCAGGGCCTGTGCCTTCACTCCTGTCTCGGCCATCTGGCGTTTCAGCCGTTCGTAGACCAGCCTTTCGTGGGCGGCGTGCTGGTCGACGATGACGATGCCTTTGGCGGTCTGGGCGACGATGTAGTTTTCATGCAGCTGCGCGCGGGCGGCGCCCAGCGGATGCTCCTCGTGCGGCTGCGCCTCCTCCTCGCGGGTGAAGTCGGCG
>JBGSVS010000410.1:0-4261 GCA_041752895.1 Tabrizicola sp. | reverse complement strand
CCCTGGCCGTGGGCGGGGTGATTGCGGATCAGGGGCTGGTTTATCCGGTGCTTTATGCCTTGGTCGGCGCCGGGCTGCATCTGGGGGCCTTCGGGCTGGACCCAAGGACCGACAAGGGGATGGAGGGGATCGACGCCTTCCAGACGGGCCGAGTGGCGAAGGCTGTCGAGGAGGGCGAGGCGCATCTGGCAGCAATGAAGGATGCAATCCTTCGGGCGCGCGATGGGGCGCTGGAGCGCCGGGTGGATCAGTTCGCGGCCGCCGCGCGGGGGCTGTTTCGCACCATAGAGGGCGACCCGGGCGATCTGACAGCGGCGCGGAAGTATCTGTCGGTCTACCTGATGGGCGCGCGCGACGCGACGGTGAAGTTCGTCGATCATTACGCCCAGACCCGCGACGCCGCGACCCGGGCAGAGTATGAGGCGCTGCTGGCCGATCTGGAGACGACCTTTGCAGAAAAGACAAAGACATTCCTTACCAACAGTCGCAGCGACCTGGACGTCGAAATCGCCGTCCTGCGCGACCGCCTGAAGCTTGATCATTGACCCGAAGGGAAATCCCGATGTCCGAAACCGTCCAAGCCAACGCCGCCGCCTTTTTGACCGAAGTCGAGAAGGTGACCGCCGTGATCCTGCCCGAGCCGATGGCCGAGGTTGTGCCGCTGGAGGCCGCCACCGCCGACAAGGCCGAGGCGATCCGCAAGCGGATGGCCGAAGTTGACCTGACCAGCACCCAGTCGATCATCGCCTTCGGGTCGTCGGCGCAGGCCGAGCTGCAGGTGATCAGCCAGGAAATGCTGCAGGATGTGAAGAACAAGGACGTTGGCCCCGCGGGCGACTCCTTACGCAAGATCGTCACCACGATCCGCGGGTTCGCCGCCGAAGAGCTGGACCTGCGCCGCGAGTCGAGCTGGTGGGAAAAGCTTCTGGGCCGGGCGGCTCCATTCGCGGAATTCGTCGCGCAGTACGAGGACGTGCAGGGCCAGATCGACAAGATCACCGGTGAGCTTCTGACCCATGAGCACACTTTGCTTAAGGATATCAAAAGCCTGGACGTTTTGTATGAAAAGACCCTGACGTTCTACAACGAGCTGGCGCTTTACATCGCGGCGGGCGAGGCGAAGCTTGCGGAAACCGACGGCACGACGATCCCGGCCAAGGAAGCCGAGGTCGCCAAGGCCCCCGAAGCGGATCAGGTCATCAAGGCGCAGGAACTGCGCGACCTGCGGGCGGCGCGGGATGATTTGGAACGTCGGGTGCACGATCTGCGGCTGACGCGGCAGGTGACGATGCAGTCGCTGCCCTCGATCCGACTGGTACAAGAGAACGACAAGAGCCTTGTCACCAAGATCAACTCGACGCTCGTCAACACCGTGCCGCTGTGGGAAACGCAGCTGGCCCAGGCGGTGACGATCCAGCGGTCGAAAGAGGCGGCCGAAGCGGTGCGCGATGCCAGTGACCTCACGAACGAACTGCTGAAGGCCAATGCCGAGAACCTGCAGGAAGCCAACAAGGTGGTCCGCGAAGAGATGGAGCGCGGCGTATTCGACATCGAAACGGTGAAGGCGGCCAATGCCACGCTGATTGCCACGATCAACGAAAGTCTGGCCATTGCCGACGAAGGCAAGGCCCGGCGCGCAACGGCCGAGGCGGAGCTGGTCAAGATGGAGGCCGAACTGCGCGACACCCTGGCTTCGGCGAAGGCGCGGCAGACGGCTCCGGCCCCCACCACTTCGGCCTGAGACCACGGGCAGCATGGGACAACGACGCATCACCCGGACAGCGCTGGCCTTTGGCCTGGGTCTTGTGCTGACCGGGTGCATTGCATCCTCGCCTGTCGCACCTCCGCCTTTGCCACCCGTGGTGGTCCCGGCTCCGCCAACCGCGAAAAGTGCCGCCGCAGCGGTCTATTTCTCCCAGGTCCAGCAGGCGCTGCTGACCCAGGGCATGCTGCGGTCGGATGGCGGAGAGGAAATCCCCGTTACCGACCGGATGCTGGCCGAAAACTTCATGCGGATTGCGCTCCGCGACGAATACCGCCGCAGCGGCGGGGGCTTTGTCCGGCAGGAGACCGAAAGCAACCTGCGCCGCTGGGAAATCCCGGTCCGCGTCGGCATCCGCTTTGGTGCCAGCGTGTCGCCGGACCGGCAAGCCACCGACCGGGCGCGGATTGCAAGCTTTGTCGCCCGGCTGGCCAGGGTCACCGGCCACCCGATTTCAGTCGACGAGCGCGCCCCGAACTTCTTCATCCACGTCGTGTCCGAGGACGAACGCGAGGCTTTGGGACCGACCATCCGCGCCACCCTGCCCGGTCTTGGCGCCGCCGAAGTGGCCGGCATCACCAACATGCCGCGCACCACCTATTGCCTGGTCTACGCACTGGCCGATGGAAACACCGGGTCCTACACCCGGGCCTTTGCGGTGATCCGGTCGGAACATCCGGACCTTCTGCGCCTGTCCTGCCTGCACGAGGAACTGACCCAGGGCCTTGGCCTGCCGAACGATTCCCCCCGTGCGCGGCCCTCGATCTTCAACGACGACGAGGAATTCGCGCTGCTGACCGACCACGACGAACTTTTGCTGCGTATCCTCTACAGCCGTGACCTGCGGCCCGGCATGAGCGCTGCCGAGGCCCGTCCGGTGGTCGAAGCGCTGGCGACCCGGTTGATCGGAGGCGGGACATGAGCCGCCTCTTGTTCCTTGGCGCTGCGCTTTCCGTGCCGGTTGCGGCGGACACGCATCCGACAATCGCATGGATTCAGGACAAATCGGCCGCGACACTGACGGTGCAGGAGGTCGGCACTTACAACGTTCGGGGGACCGAACTGATCGGCGTCGACAGCCTGACGTTCAGCCCGAGCTACGGCTGGCCCTGGTTCCCGGTCCCAGAAGGCCCGGCGCGCGTGGTGGTGTTCGACGATCCGGCGGAACAGGCCCTGTCCAAGGCCGCGATCCTGTTTTCCGACGCCGCGCCCGTCTGTGGCAACGAGGTCGGCACAATGCCGGTCGACACTGGGACCGGAGCGTTCCTTGACAGGCCAACGGCCGAGGCGCTGGATGCCGTTGCCGTCGCAATGGGCCCGAACTGCAACCTCTACGACTGCATGATGGCAAAGCAGGTCGGCGCGTACCAGTTCGCCCAGATGATCCGCCTGCCCGACGGGACCAGCTATCCCGCCTTCTCGACTGGCTTTGGCGACGGGGTCTATCCCGTCTTCCTTCTGCGCGATGCGTCGGGCGCTCCCGTCGCGGCCTATGCAGATTTCCTGGGGGTCGGCCCCGACTACAACTGGCTGATACCGCCGACCTGCCCTAAACTGGCGTCCTGATCACGGAGAGTGCGATCATGGTTTTCGATTTCCTCAAAGGCGAGTTCGTCGATGTCATCTCATGGCTTGACGACACGCGCGACACGATGGTCTGGCGGTTCGACCGGCACGGCCAGGCGATCAAGTACGGCGCCAAGCTGACAGTGCGCGAAGGCCAGGCGGCGGTCTTCATCCACGAAGGCCAGCTGGCCGACGTCTTCCAGCCCGGTCTCTACATGCTTGAGACCAACAACATGCCGATCCTGACGACGTTGCAGCACTGGGACCACGGGTTCCAGTCGCCCTTCAAGTCCGAGATCTATTTCGTCAACACGACGCGGTTCAACGACCAGAAATGGGGCACGAAGAACCCGATCATGGCCCGCGATCCCGAATTCGGGCCGGTGCGCCTGCGGGCCTTCGGGACCTATTCGATGCGAGTGACCGATCCGGGCAAGTTCATCCAGGAAGTCGTCGGGACGGATGGCGAGTTCACCGCAGACGAGATCAGCTTTCAGATCAGAAACGTGATCGTGCAATCGGCAAGCCAGGTGCTGGCGAAGGCGGGCATCCCGGTGCTGGACATGGCGGGAAACCTTGCGGATCTGGGCAAGCTGATCGCCAATGCAATTGCCCCGCAGGTCGGGGAATACGGGCTGTCGATCCCGGAATTCTACATTGAAAACATCAGCCTACCGGAAGAGGTCGAGAAGGCGCTGGACAAGCGCACCTCGATGGGCGTGGTGGGCGATCTGAACCGCTACATGCAGTTCAACGCGGCCGAAAGCATGTCGCAGCCCGGGTCGGCGATGGGGTCGGCCATGGGGGCCGGGATGGGCATGGGGATGGGTGCCGGAATGGCGCAGAACATGGGGCCCTGGGGTGGGTCGCAGCCTGCCGCCGCGCCTCCTCTCCGACCGCCTCCGCCGCCCGCCGGGAAAGCCTGGCACCTGG
>JBGSVS010000409.1:0-8593 GCA_041752895.1 Tabrizicola sp. | reverse complement strand
GTTGGGACGCACCGAGGTGCTGCCGCAACCGGGCGCGCAGGGTGCGGTAGCGGGCTTCCTTGAACGAGTTTTGCGCATGGTCCTTGTAGACGGTCAGGCTGCCGATCCGCGCGTGATCGGGGCGGTCCGGCGCGGGCAGGTCCAGCAGCGCCCGGTAGCCGTCAGCGTGGCCATAGTGCTTTGACCTTGCACCAAGGCGCGTAGCACCCGGCGGAGGGATCATCTCCAGCGGAAAGGTGTCCTGGACGAAGTTGCCGAAGAAATCCGCCCCGGTCCATGACGATGCCATGTGTGCCGCGTCGATCCGGTGGCGCTGCGGCAGATCGGGATCGAAGATCCGTTGCAGACCGTGACCGACGCGAAGCGAACCGCGCCCGCAGTAAAGGTAGGCACCCGCCAGCACCACGTCCTTGACCACATAGGCGCGGGTGGCGTCGTGACGGCCCGCCCTGCCCTCGATCAACGACCTCTCGCCGTCCCAGTCGCGCCAGGGCGACAGGCTGACAACCCGGTCCATGGCACCCGGCGGGAAGAGCGCGGGTCGGTTCGTCGCCTCTTCTTCCGGGCAGACTTCCCAGCTTTCAGAGGCACAGTCGTAGAAGTCGGTCATCACGCCCCCGGAAAGGCGGCGCAGTCCCTTGTTCAGGTAGGCGGCGTTCAGGCTCATGGGTGGCTGACGATGTCGATGATCCGTGCCTGATCGATCGGGTCGAGATCCGGATACAGCGGCAGGCACAGGACTTCATCCGCGGCGCGCCGCGCGACATGCAGCCCTTCGGGCGCTGCCGAGGGCAGGTCGCGGTACATCGGCATGTCGGAAATCAGCGGATAGAAATAGCGCCGGGCGAAGAGGTCGTTCTCCCGCAGCCGCTGGTAAAGGCCGTCGCGGCTTAGCGGATAGCCTTTGCCGACCAGAACGGGAAAGGCGTAGGAATTGTGCCCCTCTTGCCCCGGCGGGCAAAGGCAGCGCAGCCCCTGGGTCTGCGACAGCGCTTCCCAATACCGCGTCGCAACCCGGTCGCGAGCGGCGATCGCAGCATCCATCTGCGGCAGAAGCGCAAGCCCGACAGCGGCGTTCAGCTCGCTCATCTTGGTGTTCAGCCCGGTTTCAAGGACCGTGACCTCGTCGAGGATCCCGTAGTTGCCCAGCCGGTCGAGCGCGACCTTGGTCTCGCGGTCGGGGCAGATGATCGCCCCGCCCTCGAACGAGTTGAAAACCTTGGTGGCGTGGAAACTGAGAATGGACAGATCGCCCTCGGCGACCACGGGTTTGCCGCCGCGGCGCACCCCGAAGGCATGGGCCGCGTCATAGATCAGCTTCAGCCCGTGCTTCTTGGCGATGGCGGCAAGCGCCGTCGTGTCGCAGGGCACACCATAGCAATGCACCGCCAGGATCGCCTCGGTGCGGGGCGTGATCGCAGCTTCGACCGACGCCGGGTCCAGGTTCAACGTCACCGGATCGATATCGGCGAAGACCGGTTCGGCCCCCGCCCAGCGGATCGCGTGGCTGGTCGCGACGAACGAGAACGGAGGAGTGATGACTTCTTGGGCGATGCCGAAGTGCCGGAGTGATAATAGAAGACCGATCGAAGCATTGTTCACGATCGCGATGTGCTCGACCCCAAGGTAGGCCGCAAGCGCTGATTCGAACCGCCGAAGGATCGGCCCGTTGTTCGACAGGATGCGGGTCGACCAGATCTCTTCCAGTAGCGGTTGCAGATCAGCAAGGGGCGGCAAAATGGGACGAGTTACAAAGACTTGTGGGCGTTTCATTTCCAGATTTCTCGTCAAATGAAAGTTCTCCGCCACCAAAACGGACGGCATGCCCCAAATTTTACACGAGAATCCTTCGCCCACATACGCCTTGATATGCCGCAACACGAAAGTGATACGGGTTTCACGGCGGGCTGACGCATGCGGGTTGATCGCGATTTTCAGCGCACACGTCTGGCGATAGTGCGCGCCCGTCTAGCGCAGGTCGGCCTGCAGATAATGCTTCCGCAGGGCGGCCGGCGGGATGCCGTATCCGGCGCGGAACTGGGCGTAGAACTGGGTCAGCGACCGAAAGCCGCTTTTCTCAGCCACGTCGGATATCGCGGTCGAGCTTTCCACCAGAAGTGCGCGCGCCCGCATCAGTCGCATCCGGTTGATGAACTGCTTCAAGGGCACTCGCATGATCCGGGAAAACAGCGAAACGGCATAGTTTTCATGCAGGCCGGTGACTGCGGTCACCTCGGCGTTCATGAGCGGCTTTTCCAGGTTCTCCAGCACGAAGCGCACCATCGCGATCACATGGCGAACATGGGCCGAGCTTAAGCTTCGATCCGTGCCGATCTCGTGGTCGGGCGGGCGAAGATAGTCGAAGCCGCTGAGGGTAGCGCGGCGGAACAGCGCGTTCAGCTCCATTTTCACGATCTCGGCGCGTTCGAAATCGCCGGACCGGTAGTCCTGGTACCAGCGCCGCATCAGCGCGCCGTCGCACAGGCTTTCCGGCAACACCACCATGCCCCGCCCGATCAGCGCTGCCTGCAGCGGCATGATGTGCGGCATTTGCAGAAAGCTGTCGAGTGGCAGGTAGATGTTGGCAAGCTTGCCCGGGCTATCAGTCACGGGCTCGATCCGGGTCAGCTGGTGCGGGACCGACGCCCAGAACAGGACCAGGCGGTTCGCAGGCAGGACCAGACGCTCGGTGTCGATGTCGTAGGACATCTGGAAGTCCTCGGCAAAGTTCGCCTCGATATGGCCATGCCAATGCGGCTGGGCCATCAGAACGGGTTCAAAGATCCGGATGCCAAAGCGCCCAAAGGCGCGAAGCTGGGAATAGAAGTGCCGGTCATGGTTCGGCACCGGCATCGGATTGCGCCGCAGATGCCCCGGGCTTCGGTCGTCCTTCATCCCCCCAGTCCTCCGCCGATCTTAGAAAACCGTAAAACAATCTGACAAAGTGATATTGTCGAACTTGGCGCCGTTCCGCAAGCTTGGGTTGTCGGCAGGGGAGGAGGGACTCACTGCCCGATCCATCGAACCAAGAAGACGTGTAGTCCAGGGAGGAAACATGACAATCCAGGTCCGGCGCGCTGCCTTTGCAGCGCTATTGCTGGGGGTATCTGCGGTGGCCGTTTCGGCCGAGATGGTCGCACCGACCGCACCGCCCGACGCCCCGAAGTTCGACGCGCAGACCGAACCGGTCTACGTCAACCGCGCCGACATCTATGAATACAAGGCCCTGCCGGCCTACTCCGAACCGGCCTGGGTCACGGCCTTTGTCGACGCAGGCAAGCTGCCTCCGGTGGCCGAGCGTCTGCCGAAAGAGCCTCTGGTCTACAAGACCGCCAACATGCCCGACGGTCCCGGCGTCTACGGCGACGTGATGCGCCATGTGATCGGCGGACGGCCCGAGGGCTGGAACTTCTGGGCCGGGCAAAGCTACGGCTGGGGCGGGATCGACATCGGTCTGGTGGAATGCCTGACGCGGACCGGTCCCCTCTTCACCGTGAACTCCGAAGACCTGCAGCCGATGCCGAACCTGGCGAAAAGCTGGGAATGGTCGGAAGACGGCAAGACCCTGACGATCAAGCTGATCGAGGGTGCCAAGTGGTCGGACGGCGATGCCTTCGACGTCGAGGACATCGAGTTCTACTGGAACGATGTCATCATGGACGAAAACGTGACGCCCCTGATGGGTGCCAGCCCCGCAACCTACAACAACGCGGCCTTCGCGGTGGTGGACCCCTACACCTTCACCCTGACCTTCGCCGACGCCTTCCCGGAACAGGTCCTCTACGCGATGGCCTATGGCAACTTCTGCCCTGGCCCGTCGCATCTGCTGAAGCCGAAGCACCCCAAGCACGGCGGCGAAAGCTATGAGACGTTCCTGAATGCCTTCCCGTCGGATTTCATGAACTTCCCGACGATGGGCGCCTGGGTCGTGGTGGAACACCGCCCCGACGACATCGTGGTGAAACGCCGCAACCCCTATTACTGGAAGGTGGACGAGACCGGCCAGCAGCTGCCCTACCTGGACGAGATGCACTTCCGTCTCTCGACCTGGGGTGACCGCGACGTGCAGGCGGTGGCCGGGACGGGGGACTTCTCGAACCTGGAACAGCCGGAAAACTACGTCGAAAGCCTGAAGAAGGCCGCCGATCCGGCAAGCCCGGCGCGTCTGGCCTTTGGTCCACGCTCCATCGGCTACCAGCTGTTCTTCAACCAGTCGGCCAACGGCTGGGGCGAACCCGACGCCCGGGCACAGGCCGTGCGCGAGCTGAACCGGAGCCTCGATTTCCGCAAGGCCGTGTCCTACTCGCTTGACCGGCAGCGTCTGGGCGACAGCCTCGTGAAGGGCCCGTTCACCGCGCCTTACGCCGGGGGTCTCCTGACCTCGACCAGCTTCTACGATCCCGCGTCGACCGTGTTCTATCCCTTCGACCAGACCAGCGCGAAAGCGGCGCTGGAGGCTGCGGGGCTGACCGACACCGACGGGAACGGTGTCGTGAACGTGGCCGGCGGTGAGGACCTGACCGTGACGCTGCTGGTGAACTCGGACTATGCCACCGACGGCAACCTGGCCGAGGGCGTGGTGGCGATGATGGCCGACGTCGGCATCAAGGTCACGCTCAACAGCCTGACGGGCAAGGACTTCGACAACGCCCGTGACGCTGGCGCCTGGGACTGGATGGTGCTGCGCAACAACCAGGAATGGGTCTCGGCCGTCCAGGGCACGAACAACCTGGCCCCGGTCGGGCCGGTGACCGCCGTCTGGCACCGCGCCAACGGGGCGGGCGAGATGGACCTTCTGCCCTACGAAGAACAGCTCGTGGAGGCGATCAAGGCCTTCACCGGCACCCGCGATCCGGCCGCCAAGATCGAGGCGATGAAGACCTGGCAGAAGACCTTCACTGAAAACGTGACGGCAGCGGGCCTGACCTCCTACCCGGGCGCGCTGATCGTCAACAAGCGTTTCGCCAACATCCCGGCGGGGGCTCCGATCTTCATGTACAACTGGGCCGAGGACAACATCATCCGCGAACGGGTGTTCGTGCCGAGCGACAAGCAGCTTGGCATCGAACTGCATCCGCAGACCTTGCCGGGTGCGCCGGGTTCGGCCGGGCCGATGGCCGCGAACTAAGGGTTTCCTCCCGACGTCCGGGGGCGGCAGACGACCGTCGCCCCCAGACAGCCCCTCCTTTCCCCCCTTTTGGCAGGTGTCTCCGATGCTGGGCTTTCTTGGCGTCCGCTTGTTGCAATCGGTGCCCGTCCTGATCGTGATGAGCTTCATCACCTTCATGATCATCCAGGCCCCGCCCGGCGATTACGGCGACTTCATCCGCACCAACATGATCGTGCAGGGCGGCGCCACGCCCGAGGCTGCGTCCGCCGCCGCCGAAGCTTACCGCGAGACCCACGGCCTGAACGACCCGCTGATCCTGCAATACGGCTACTGGATCTGGGGCATCGTATCCGCTGGCGACTTCGGCCAGTCCTATGCCTACAACAAGCCCGTCTCTGAAATCCTCGCCCAGCGCCTGCCGCCCACCATCGCCATCGCGCTGATCTGCCATTTCCTGGCCACCGTCGTCGGGGTTGGCTTCGGGATCCTCGCCGCCACCCGGCAATACACCTGGGTCGACACCGTCCTGTCGTTCGTCGCCTTCATGGGCATGACGATCCCGCGCTTTCTTCTGGCGCTGATCATCCTCTACATCCTGGTCTTCAAGCTAAACGTGCAGGAAATCGGATCGTTCTACTCCAGTCGCTATGGCGGCCAACCTTATTGGGAGGGTTTCCTCGACTTCAACTGGGGCAAGCTCTGGAACCTGATCCAGCACATCTGGCCGGTGATCGCCGTCGCGGCTTTCGGGGGCCTTGCCTACAACATGCGGGTCATGCGGGCGAACCTTCTGGACACGCTGAACGCGCAATACATTGAAACCGCCCGCGCCAAGGGCCTTGGCGAAGGTGCCGTCATCATGCGCCACGCCGTCCCGAACGCGCTGCATCCGCTGGTGGCCTATCAGGGCGTCGTCCTGCCCTACATGCTGACCGGCGAGATCGAGGTCGCCATCGTCTTCGGCCTTGCCACCATCGGCCCGGCCATCGTCGGCTCAATGGCGATCGGCGACGTCTATGTGACCGCCACGCTCCTCCTCGTCCTTGGTGCAACCCTGATCATTGGCAACATCATCGCCGACCTTCTCCTCGCCGTGCTTGATCCCCGTATCCGGGTGGGAGGCGACAAATGACCACGACCCACGAAGGCGAAGCCGTCGACGCCCGGCTCTCCACCGTCTCCACCACTTCGCAAAGCTATCTGGCGCTGGTCTGGCGGCGGTTCCGCAAGTCGGTGCCGGGCATGCTGGGGCTGATCCTCGTCTCGCTCCTGTTCATCGTGTCGGTCTTCGCCGAGTTCTTCTCCCCCCAGAACCCCAGCGCCAACGGGGCCTCTTTCGCGCCGCCGGATCAGATCAGCTTTCACACCAAGGACGGCTTCACCCTCTGGCCGGTGGTCTATGCCATCGCCGAAAGCGAGGAACTGGACCCGATCACCTTCCAGCCGCTGATGGGCCCCGACCTCGACAACCCGCGCCCGCTGACCTTTTTCGTCGAAGGCTGGACCTACAATCTCTTCGGCCTGATCCCGATGGACACCCATTTCGTCGGCCTGTCGGACGGCACGCCCTTGCGGCTGCTTGGCACCGACAAGCTTGGCCGCGATGTCCTGAGCCGCGGGATCATCGGCAGCCGGATCTCGCTGATCATCGCGCTGACCTCGATCACCCTTATCACCATCGCGGGCACGCTTCTGGGGATCACCTCGGGCTACATCGGCGGGCGCTTCGACCTCTGGTTCCAGCGCTTCGTGGAGATCGTCCTCGCCTTCCCGCAACTGCCCTTGTATCTCACGCTGACCACCCTGATCCCGGTCACCGCGCCCTCCACGCTGTTCATCAGCTTCGTGATCCTCGTCATCGCCGGTCTCGGCTGGGCGCAGCTAAGCCGCGAGGTGCGGTCCAAGACCATGTCCATGGCCCGCATCGACTATGTCCGCGCAGCACAGGCCGTTGGCGCCAGTGACACCCGGATCATCACACGCCACATCCTGCCCAATGTCATGAGCCACGTCATCGTGTCGATCACCCTTGGCATCCCCGCCATCGTCCTGCTGGAATCGTTCCTCGGCTACCTCGGCTTTGCCGTGAAACCCCCGCTTATCTCCTGGGGGCTGATGCTGCAGGACGCCTCGACCTTCTCGGTCATCGGCTCCTACCCCTGGATCCTGTCGCCCGTCGGCTTCATCCTGCTGGCCGTTTTCGCCTTCAACGCACTCGGCGACGGGCTGCGTGACGCCATCGATCCGTATTAGGGGGGCGCAGATGACCAAAGACATCGCCATCGAAGCCCGCAAGATCGGCGTCACCTTCAAGGTCGACGGCGGCACCATCGAGGCCGTGAAGGACGTCTCCTTCACCTTGCGCAAAGGCCAGACCATCGCGCTTGTCGGCGAAAGCGGCAGCGGCAAATCCGTGACCGCCCGCGCCATCATGCGGCTTTTGTCAAAACGTGCCACCGTCAACCCGCAGACGGAAATCCTCTATGCCGGCCGCAACATGGCGCAGCTTTCCCCGCGGGAAATGCGGTCCTTGCGCGGCAACCGGCTGTCGATGATCTTTCGGGAGCCGATGTCCTCCCTGAACCCGGTCTATACCATCGGCAACCAGATCGCCGAGGTGCTGCGCATCCACAACAAGATCACCAAGACCGAGGCGAAGGCCAAGGCGCTCGCCCTTCTGAAAGACGTCCAGATCCCCGAACCTGAAGCCCGGCTGAACCAGTATCCGCACCAACTGTCAGGCGGCCAGCGCCAGCGGGTGATGATCGCGATGGCGCTGGCGAACAACCCCGACGTGCTGATCGCGGATGAACCGACGACGGCGCTGGATGTCACCGTGCAGGCCGAGATTCTGAACCTCATCAAGGCCCTGAAGGACAAGACCGGCCTTGCCGTCATCCTCATCACTCACGACCTGACCGTCGTCCGGCAGTTCGCCGACCATGTCTATGTCATGCAGCACGGTGAGGTGCGCGAAGAAGGCCCGACCGAAGCGATCTTCTCGGCTCCGACCCATCCCTACACGAAACGGCTGCTTGGGTCCGAGCCAAAGGGTCAGGCCGACCCCTCGCAAGTGGGGACCGAAACCGTCCTCGAAGGCCGCAACATCCGCGTGACCTACAACCTGCGCAAGGGCGGGGCCTTCCGCGGCACCTGGTCCAAGCTGCAAGCCGTCGACGGCCTGTCGCTGGCGCTGAAACGCGGCGAGACGCTGGGTCTGGTGGGCGAAAGCGGGTCCGGCAAGACCACCTTCGGCCAGGCGCTCCTCCGCCTCAACAACCTCACCGAAGGCGAGGTGGATTTCCTTGGCCACCGCATCGACGGGCTGGACCGCAAGGGGATGAACCCTTACCGCCAGCGGATGCAGATCGTCTTTCAGGACCCGTTCTCCAGCCTCAACCCCCGCATGTCGGTCCGCCAGCTGATCGAGGAAGGCCTGAT
Organism: Tabrizicola sp.; assembly: GCA_041752895.1. Taxonomy (GTDB): domain Bacteria; phylum Pseudomonadota; class Alphaproteobacteria; order Rhodobacterales; family Rhodobacteraceae; genus Tabrizicola. The sequence goes on along the minus strand of JBGSVS010000409.1, from coordinate 42 downwards.
CGTCAACGGCCTTGGCCGCACCCGCGCCGACCGCGAGGCACG
>JBGSVS010000408.1:0-2180 GCA_041752895.1 Tabrizicola sp. | reverse complement strand
CCCTGCGGCAGGCGCATGCGGCCTTGCGCAGCGAGCGGGCAAAGCTTGTCGCCGACATGGCCGAACGCTTGCCGATCGCCTACGATCTGGCCCACATTGGCCGCAGGCAAAGCGAGCTTTCTCGTCTGGAGAAGGCAAGCCGGTCCTTGCACCGCAAGGCCCATGCGCGCTTGCTGCGGATCGAGATCCTCAGGGCACTTCCAGGCGGGGCAGGTGCACTTGCTGCGGTTGCAATCCTGCTGGACGGGGCCGGGCGCGGGCTGAGCGCGGGCGAGATCGCCGCTGCCCTTGCCGCGATTGGAATCATGGTCCACGCGATTGTCGAGCTTGCAACCGCCGTCGACCGGCTAACGGGCTGGCAGGTCGCGCGGAAGAACCTTGAGCGCCATCTGGCGGAAGCGCTGCCAGAAGTTGCTGCGGGGCAGGTCCGGCTGGCACGCGGGACCGGTGCGCTGACGGTGATGGCGGGCGAAGACGTCCTGCGTCCGGCCCGGCTGCACCTGGCCTCGGGCGAACGCGCCGAAGTGTCCGCCGTGGACCCCAACCGGACCCTGCGGATCCTGTCCGGGCAGATCGGCGATCCAGAGGTTCAGGTGCAGCTGGACGGTATCGCGCTGGCGGAGCTTAGCCCTGGATCATTGCGCCGCAGCATTGGCGTTCTGAGCCCGTCACCGGTGCTTCTGAAAGGCAGCGTGCGGCGCAATGTCTGCCTTGGGCTGGCGGAGCGTCCGTCCGATGCGACGCTGACCCGGCGGATCAAGCGCGCTGGTCTGACCCGGACACTGGACGAGGTTGGCGGACTTGACGGCGCGGTTCCCGAGGCCGGGGCCTTCCTTGGCATGTCTTTCCGGCTGCGCCTGGCGGCTCTGCGTGCGGCGGTTCAGCGGCCAAGTCTGCTTTTGGTCAACGACGGGGGGCAGGCGCTTCCTGAGGATTTGCAGGGGTATGTCGACCGCAGCCCGGCAACGGTGGTGAACGTTGCTGCAAGACAGCGCCAAAGCACCGCCAAAGCCTGACGCCCCGGCGGGACTGGAGCAATGCTCCCTTACGGCCCGCAGGTTTGCCTGGCCTGAACCAGTCCAAAGCCATAGACATCGTCCCGCCCCGGATCGCCAAGGTCGCGGGCCGATGTGGCAAGTTCGGCGATCAGCGTTTCGGCGTCGAGTTCAGGCTTTGCGTCCAGCGCAGCGGCGGCTGCGGCGGTCACGAAGGGGGCGGCAAACGAGGTTCCGGTCTTGGGCTTGGCCCCACTGACCGAAGCGGCGGTCCAGACCTCGACCCCTGGTGCGGCCAGATCGACATGCGGACCCTGACCCGCCCGGCGATAGACCTTGTCGGTGGCGTCAACGGCGGTGACGGCGATCACGCCGGGATAGGCTGCGGGATAGCTGGGGTCGGCCTTCGGCCCGCCGTTCCCCACGGCCGCAACAATGATCGCGCCCCGTTCGACAAGCGATGCCGTTGCGGTTTCCAGCACAGAGTTCGGGGGTCCGGCCAGGCTCATGTTGATCACGCGGACGCCGCGGTCGGCCAGGAAGTCCATGCCGGCGGCCAGGGTGTAGACATCGTCGCGCTCATCCCCGTCGTCGGTGTGGAAGGCATCGACCGCGACGACCTGTGCATCGGGCAGCAGCCCGGGTGAGCGGCTGTCCCGGCTGCCGATCAACAGCGACAGGACCGCCGTGCCGTGGATCGCGCGCGAGGGGTCAAGGCTGTCGGGGGCAAGCCGGTGGACATCCAGCCGGGCGGCAGCAAAGGCGGCATGGTCTGGATTGATGCCGGTATCGATGACGCCGATCACCACGTCGGACGTGCAGCTAGCGGATGCGGTCGGAGCTGACCAGCCGATCTGTTCCATTGATGCGCAGTGCTGACCCTCGCAAACGGCGGGATCGGCCTGGGGGACGGGGTCTTCTTCCGTGCGGTAGTAGTGGTTGAAATCCGCGTCCCCGCCTGAGGGAAGTGCGCGGACCTGTTCCCGCGCTGCTTCAAGCGTGGTGCCTTCGGGGATGGCAAGGCGCCGGGCGATGACGCCGATCTCGGGCACCGGGCGCTCTTCAAGGACGCGGTAGCCAAGGGCCGTGAGCGTCGCCAGATCGGCGTCGGTCAGTCCAAGAGTGACGATCTCGCCCTCGGCGAATTTGGGAAGCTCGCGCGGAGCCGCGACCGGCGCGCGTCTG
>JBGSVS010000407.1:0-4893 GCA_041752895.1 Tabrizicola sp. | reverse complement strand
CGGTGGCTGCCGTGGCGCGGTAGTCGATGGCTTGCCGCAGCGCGATGATGCGGCGCTGGTCATAGAGGGCGGCGAGGCCGTTCAGGTCGGCGGTCAGCAGGCTTTGCTGGGCGGCCATGAGGCGGGCTTCGACGAGGCGGTATTGGAGGGCCATCGCGGCGAGGGAGAGGAGTGTCACGGCGAGCGCCATCAGGGCGGCAAGGCGCAGAGTGGCCCGTGCGGCAAATGGTTTGGCGGTGGTCACGCGGGGAGGGGGGCGAAGATGTAGCCCTCACCCCTCGCGGTCTGGATCGCGGCGCTTCCGGCATCCTCAAGCTTGCGGCGCAGGCGGCCGACGTGGACGTCGACGACGTTGGTGCCGGGGTCGAAGTGCAGGTTCCAGACGTTTTCCAGAAGCTGCATGCGGGTGACGATCTGGCCTGCGTTGCGGGCGAAATAAGTGAGGAGTTCGAATTCCTTGGGGCTGGTAGGCACATGCGCGCGCTTGACGTGGACGGTGCGGGCCATGAGGCGGATTTCCAGGTCTCCGAACGCCAGAAGGTCGTTGTCGAGGACCTGGATCGTGCCGCGACGGAGGAGGGCGCGGAGGCGGGCGCGAAGCTCTTCGGGCTCGAACGGTTTGGGGAGGTAGTCGTCGGCGCCCTTTTCAAGGCCCTCGACTCGGTTGGCGGCGCGGCCGAGGGCTGAGAGGATCAGGATGAGAGCCGTGGAACCTCCGGCGCGGATGCGGGCCATGGCATCCACCCCGTCGCCGCCGGGAAGCATTCGGTCAAGGACGATGACGTTGTATTGGCCGGTCGTGGCAGCCTCGATCCCGGTGGGGAGGGTGTCGCGGTGGTCGGTGGCGCAGCCCAAGGCCTCGGCCTCCGCCCGGATGGCGGCGGCGGTCTCGGGGTCGTCCTCGATGATCAGAATGCGGTCCATGTCGGTCATTCAAAACACCACCACGTCGGGGTCAAGGACATTTGCGCCACCGACCGGGCGGAAGCCTTCTGGGGTATGCCAGGGGTCAAGGTGGATGTGGCGGGTTGTGCCGTCTGTGGATCGGAGGAGGAGGAGGGCGGGGGCGGTGAGTTGGAAGGCCGTCAGGTCCTGCGCGGTGCCGTTGATGGCAAGGATGCGGTCGCCCTTGGCAAGGCCGGCGAGGAGGGCGGGGGAGGTGTCGGTTAGGTTTGTGACGGCACCCTGCGGGTCGACGGTCACGCCAAGGGCTGTGAGGGTGTAGGCGGCGACGGTGGAGGGCGCACGGGTGATCTCGCGTGTTCGGAGGCCGGTGTCCTCGGGCTCGGTGAAGGCGAGAGTCAGGGTTTCCGCCTGCCCGGCGCGGAGGATGGTCAGGCTGGCCTCACCGGCGGTCACTGCGGCCTCGATCGCAAAGGCGAAGTCGCCGGGGGAGGTCAGGGTTGTGCCCGAGGCCCCGGTGATGATGTCGCCGGGGTTCAGGCCTGCCTCCTCGGCGAGGCTGCCGGGGGCTACGGCGTCGACGAGAAGGCCTTGGGCGGCGGTGCCAAGGGTTTCGGCGATCTGGCGGTCGACGGGGCGGGCGGTCAGGCCGAGGGTCGGGAACGGGGGCAGGGTTTCGAGGGTAAGGCCCTGGACGATGCGTTGCAGTTCGGCGGTGGGGATGGCGTAGGCGATGCCGACGAACATCCGGCTGCCATCAGCGATCTGGGAGTTCATGCCCAGCAGGCGGCCTTCGGCATCGACGAGCGGACCGCCGGAGGAGCCGGGGTTCACGGCGGCGTCGTGCTGCAGCATCAGCATGGGGACGGCGATGTTGGTCTGGCGCGCGAGGCTGGAGATGCGGCCCTCGGTCAGGGTGAACTCGATCCCGAGGGGGGCGCCAAGGGCGAAGACTTCGTCGCCAAGTGCGGGGGCGGCGGGGGCAAGGGTCAGGCCCGGGATGTTGGTCGGGAAGGAGATCACCGCCACATCGCGGACGGGGTCGCGGGCGATGACGAGGGCGGTCAGGTCAAGGCCGTCGCGGTCGATCAGACGGACCTCTTCGGCGGTGCCGACGACATGGGCATTGGTCACGGCGACTTGCCCGTCGGCCCACAGGAAGGCGGACCCAAGGAAGCGATCCTCTGCATCGGCTGAACGGACGGTGAAGACCTTGTCCATCGCCTCGTCAAGCGGCGAAGCGCTGGCCGGGCTGAGGACGGCGACCAGGGCGAGGACGAGAAGCGCTGCCAGCGCCTCGATGAATTTAAGCGGTCTGTGCCGCTTTTGCCGTTTGGCCTGCATTGGGAAACCCTTGGTCTGCCTCGGTGCCGTCTTGCTAGCGGGGAGGGTGCGGCGCGTCCCGTGACAAAGGCTGTCATCTGGAATTCCTGCATTTACAGGCGGGAAGCGGGGCCGCATGGTCTGCGGGTCAAAAGCCGGAAGAGTCCTCTCATGCGCTGGGTGCTTGCTATTCTTGCAGTTTCGATTGCCCTGCCCGCCTTTGCGGACGGGCCGTCACCGGTGAAGCTGGCCGAGGTGTCGGCAAGGCTTTATGCGGAGGGGATGGAGGCGGGTGATCCGCTTCTGGTCCTGTCGGCGGCCAAGCTGCGCAAGTCGCTGGCCCCGGTTGCGGGTGACCGGGCGTCGGTGGACGGGGTGGCTGGAGAGGGCGCTCCGCTTGGGTGGGAGGAGATGCTGGCGCAGGCTTCCGCGTTGGCGGGGGACGATGCGGTGCTGCTGGGGCTGATCGAGGACGCGAGGGTCGAAGCGAACAAGGGTGTCGCTTCGGGGCCGGTCTACAACATCGGCTCTCTAAGCAACGGCAAGGGCGACACCTACCCGCCGATCGAGTTTCGGGGCGGGGAATATGCCGAGGTTTACGTTGAGGCGAAGGCAGCGACGAACCTGAACCTTGCGGTCTATGACGACAAGGGGCGTCTGGTGTGTTCGGACACCGACATCAGCCCCATCGCCTATTGCGGCTGGACCCCGGCGAGCCCGGGAACCTTCACGCTGAAGGTCGACAACAAGGGTCCAACAGCGGCTGACTATGCGCTGATGACGAACTGATGAAATCACTTTTCACCATTGCCTTCTGCCTGACCGCCCTGCCCGCTTTGGCGCGGGAGAACCATGCGTTGTTGATCGGAGCAAACCAGTATCCCAGCCTGGAAGAGCGCTGGTGGCTGAAGGGTCCGGCGAACGATGTGCAGCTGGTGGCAGAGTATCTTAGGACGCAGGCTCCGGTGCCTTTCGCTGCGCAGCATGTCACCGTCCTGTCGGATGGCGTGGCGGGGGCTAAGGCCCCTACCCTTGCGGCGATCCGGGGGGCGTTTGCCGAGCTGACGGCAGAGGTGCAGCCGGGGGATTTCGTCTATCTGCATTTCTCGGGCCACGGGACGCAGGCCCCAGCGCTGGACCCTTCGACCGAACTCGACGGGCTGGATGAGTTGTTCCTGCCGGTGGACATCGGGCCCTGGTCGGACCAGGTGGGTGCGGTCGAGAATGCGTTGGTCGATGACGAGATCGGCGCGCTGATCGACGGGCTTCGCGCGAAAGGGGCTGATGTCTGGGCGGTGTTCGACAGCTGCCATTCGGGCACGGCGACGCGGGCGGTGGAGGTCGGGGACGACGTTCGGGTGCGGCAGGTGTCGCCCGAGGCGCTGGGGATTGACGTGGATCTGGCAGAGGTCTCGCGTGAAGTCGATCCACGGGTCACGGAGGCTCCGTTTGATGGCGGTTCGGGTGAGGGGTCCTTCGTGGCCTTCTTCGCCGCGCAGACCAACGAGGTAACGCCCGAAAAGAACCTGCCCAAGGGCAAGCCGGGCCGCAAGCCGCAGGGGGTGTTCACCTGGACGCTGATGGAGGTGCTGGCCGAGTATCCGAACGCGACCTACGGGCAGGTGGGCCAGGAGGTGCTGCGGCGCTATGCGGTGAGGAACCTGGCGAAGGCGACGCCCTTGTTCGAGGGCGATCTGGATCAGGTGGTCTTTGGCGGCGAGGGCGGGGCAAGGGTCTCGCAATGGCAGGCTGAGGTTTCCGAGGCGGGGTTCACGATCCTGGCGGGGGAGTTGCACGGGTTGGCCGAAGGCGCGGTGCTGGCGGTCATGGGGTCGGCGGCGGCAGCGGATGCCGAGGCGTTGGGGTTTGTGGAGCTGACGTCGGTGGGGACGTTTGCCTCGGTCGGGCAGGCGGTGGAGCGGGACGGAAAGGTCCTGCCTGCGGACCTGCCGAAGGGCGTCACGCTGCGCAAGCTGGACGAGGGCTTGGACTTCACGCTGACGGTGGCTTTGCCTGCGGCGGGGTCGGGTCCGGCGGATGCTTTATTGGCGGCGCTGGGGGATTTGCGGGCGGCGGCAGGGCCTCGTTTGAGTTTTGTCGCGGCGGACCAGGAGGCGGACCTGCGGTTGGCGGTGCTGCCGGACAGTCCGCGACCGGATGCGATCTGGGTGCTGCCCGCGACCGGGCTGGCGGAGGATCTGGCGACGACGCCTTCGGTTTTGACGGGGGACAAACACGGGGAGAAGCTGGCGGCGGTTCTGGCGGATACGCTGGTGACGATGGCGCGGGCGCAGAACCTGTTGAAGCTGGCGGGGGCGGTGGGGTCTGTGACCTCGGATGTCGACGTGGAACTGCTGACCCGAACACCCGAAGACCGGACCTTACGGCCCCTGCCATTCGCCCCCGTCCCGGTGCTGGTGCCGGAAGACGAAGTGCATGTGCTGGCCAGGAACAACGGTGAGGGGCCGGTGGACGTGAATGTCCTTTATATCGGGGCGGACTGGTCGATCAGTCACTGGTTCTCGGGCCGGTTGCAGCCGGGGGACGCGTTGAAGAAGGGTCTCTTCAAGATCAGCGCGGATGTGCTGGGGCAGGAGAGGGTGTTGGTCGTGGTGACGCCCGCCCGCCCGCAAAGCCCGGTGGAGGACCTGAGCTATCTGGCGCAGG
>JBGSVS010000406.1:0-20846 GCA_041752895.1 Tabrizicola sp. | reverse complement strand
GTCTCGGGCATCTTCCGGCTGCTGCCGAACGGCACCAACCAGCGCGGGCTTGCCATCGCCCAGATCCGCGGCGGTCAGGTCGTCGTGGTCGACAGCGCACCGCGCAGCTTTGGCGGCGCCGGGTTCTAGACACAGGTCAATCCATCGTGACAACACCCGCGGCGGTTCCGGCAATGCCCTTCGAGGCCGGGTCCGCCTATCCCGTTCCCGACCGGTCGGCGCTGACTGCGCGCGTTCTTGACGCGGTGAAGACCGCTGTCGATGCCAAGTCCGCCCGCGCCCTTGCGGTGCGCGAATTGCAGATCGCCCGAACGGCGGCCATCGCTGCGTTCGAGGTCGGGTTCCTGGCCACGCCCCGACACGCGCGGGACCTGATCACCGCACAGTCCCGGCTGACCGATGTGCTTGTCGAGGTGACGCTTGCCGCCGCAATGCGCCTTCACCCCCTTGCAAATCCGACCGAGGCCGAGCGGATCGCCGTCCTCGGCGTCGGCGGCTATGGCCGGGCGGAAATGGCCCCGCAATCCGACATCGACCTTCTGTTCCTGACGCCATGGAAGATCACCCCCTGGGCGGAAAGCGTCATCGAGACGATGCTTTACATGCTGTGGGACTTGAAGCTGAAAGTCGGACACTCCAGCCGGACCGTGAAGGACTGCCTGCGTCTGGGGCGCGAGGATGTGACGATCCGCACCGCGCTTCTGGAACACCGCTTCATCTGCGGCCATGCCCCCCTTGCTGCGGACCTGGGCGACAAGCTTTGGGGTGAGCTGTTCAAGAACTCCGGCCCCGAATTCATCGAGGCCAAGCTGGCCGAACGGGCCGAACGCCACAAGCGGCAGGGCGGCCAGCGCTATGTGCTGGAACCGAACGTCAAGGAAGGCAAAGGCGGCCTGCGCGACCTTCAGACGCTGTACTGGATCGGCAAGTATCTGCACCGGGTGCCGTCAGCCGAGGGGCTGGTCGGCGCGGGGCTTCTGAACCGCGAAGAGTTTGACAGCTTTGCCCAGGCCGAGGATTTCCTCTGGGCCGTCCGCTGCCATCTGCACTACATCACCGGGCGGCCCAGCGACACGCTGACCTTCGACATGCAGGTCGAGGTCGCGGACCGAATGGGCTACCGCGACACCGCTGGCCGCCGCGCGGTCGAGCATTTCATGCAGGACTACTTCCGTCTGGCGACCCGCGTGGGCGAGTTGACGCGCGTCTTCCTGACCGAGCTTGAGGCCCGCCACGCCAAGCGCGAGGCCAGCCTCTTCGGCATCTTCAAGCTGACCAAGAAGGTGAAAACCGGCTACAAGCTGGTGCAGGGCCGGATCGACCTGAAGGACCCGAAGGACTTCCTGACCAACAAGCTGAACCTGCTTCGCGTCTTCGAAGAGGCTTTGCGCACCGGCTATCTGATCCACCCCAACGTCATGCGGATCGTCACGCAGAACCTCGATCTCATCGACGACGATATGCGCGAAGACCCCGAAGCGCAGCGCATCTTCCTTGACCTCATGCTCAGCCACGGCAATCCCGAACGCGCCTTGCGCCGGATGAATGAACTTGGGGTGCTGGCGGCCTTCATCCCCGAATTCGAAGCCATCGTCGCGATGATGCAATTCAACGTCTACCATCACTACACGGTGGACGAGCACATCATCCAGACGATCTCCTGCCTTGCCCAGATTGAACGCGGAGAACTTGTCGAAGAGCTTCCGGTGGCCAGCGGCATCCTGAAGGCCGGGGTGAACCGCAAGGTGCTTTATGTGGCCCTCCTCCTCCACGACATCGGCAAGGGCCGGCCCGAGGATCATTCGATCCTTGGCGCCCAGATTGCCCGGCGGGTGGCCCCGCGTCTGGGTCTGGAAGCCGAGGAATGCGAGACGGTCGAATGGCTGGTGCGTTATCACCTGCTGATGCCCGACATGGCGCAAAAGCGCGATATCGGCGATCCCCGCACGGTGCGCGACTTTGCCAAGGCGGTGAAGACGCGGAAACGGCTGGACCTTCTCACGGTGCTGACCGTCTGCGACATCCGGGGTGTCTGCCCGGGCACCTGGAACAACTGGAAGGCCATGCTGCTGCGGCAGCTTTACAAGCAGACCGCCGAGGCGCTGGAGGGCGGCCTTGAAACCGTCAACCGCGAGAACCGGCAGGAAGAAGCCACCCGCGCCCTCGCCGACCGCCTGAAGGGCTGGGCCTCGACAGCAGTCGACCACGAGTTGACGCGCCACTACGCGCCCTACTGGCAGGGCCTGTCCACCGACACGCATGAGGTCTTTGCCCGCCTGCTGCAGGGCCTCGGCGACGACGAGATCCGCATCGACCTCCACCCCGACCCCGACCGCGACGCCACCCGCGCCTGCTTTGCACTGGCCGATCACCCCGGCATCTTCAGCCGCCTTGCGGGTGCGCTGGCCCTCGTCGGCGCGAACGTGGTGGACGCACGGACCTATACCTCCAAGGATGGCTACGCCACCGCCGTCTTCTGGGTCCAGGACATCGAGGGTCACCCCTACGAGGTCTCCCGCCTGCCCCGCCTGCGCGGCATGATCGACAAGACCCTGAAGGGCGAAGTCGTAGCCCGCGACGCGCTCAAGGACCGCGACAAGGTCAAGAAGCGCGAGCGTGAGTTCCGTTTCCCGACCCACGTCACCTTCGACAACGAAGGGTCCGAGATCTACACGATCATCGAGGTCGACACCCGCGACCGCCCCGGCCTCCTCTATGACCTGACCCGGACGCTTGCGGTGAACAACATCTACATCGCCAGCGCCGTGATCGCGACCTACGGGGCGCAGGTCGTCGACACCTTCTACGTCAAGGACATGTTCGGCCTGAAGCTTCACCAGAAGCACCGGCAGGAGGCGCTGGAGAAAAAGCTCCGCCAGGCCATCGTCGAAGGCGCGGAACGGGCCTTCGCATGACCGGGATGATCCGCAACATCGTAACGCTGGGCGGCTGGACGCTGGTGTCGCGCGGCGCGGGTCTGGTGCGCGAGCTGATGATGGCCGCCTACCTTGGTGCAGGGCCGGTGGCCGACGCGTTCAACGTGGCCTTCAGCCTGCCCAACATGTTCCGCCGCTTTTTCGCCGAGGGCGCGTTCAACCAGGCCTTCGTGCCCTTGTATTCCAAGAAACTGGAAGCCGGGACCGATGCCGAGGATTTCGCGCAGAACGCCTTTTCCGGCCTCACCGCCTTTCTGATCGTCTTTTCGATCATCGGAACCATCGCCATGCCGATCCTCGTCTGGGCGATGGCCTCGGGCTTCGTCGGCGACGGGCGCTTTGACATGGCCGTCGACTTCGGGCGGATCACCTTCTGCTACATCGGCTTCATCTCGCTGTTTGCGCTGCTCTCCGGAATCCTGAACGCCCATGGCCATTTCGCCGAAGCCGGGGCCGTCCCGGTGATGATGAACCTTGTCTTCATTGTCGCGATGATGCTGGCGAACTACTACAGCTGGGACATGGGGCGCACGCTGGCCTGGACCACGCCGATCACCGGCATCGCGCAACTTCTCTGGACCCTCTACGCCGCCCGCCGCATCGGGTTCATCCCGCGCCTGCGGATGCCCCGCCTGACCCCCGACTTCCGCCGCCTCTTGGTGACGATGGGCCCCGCGCTCCTTGTCGGCGGGGTCGTCCAGATCAATCTCCTCGTCTCGCGCCAGGTGGCTTCGGGGACCGAGGGTGCGATCTCCTGGCTCGTCTACGCCGACCGCCTCTACCAACTCCCCCTCGGCGTCGTCGCCATCGCCGTCGGCACCGTCCTCCTGCCGGAACTGTCCCGCCGCCTGCAGGCCGGGGACGGCGCAGGCGGGCGTGCGGAGTTCAACCGTGGCACCGAATTCGCCCTTCTCCTGACCCTCCCCGCCGCTGTGGCGCTGGTCGTGATCGCGCTGCCTGTCACCGAAGTCCTCTACCAGCGTGGTGCCTTCGGGGCCGACGACACCGCCGCCACCGCCCTTGCCCTGGCGATCTACGGCCTGGGCCTGCCCGCCTTCGTCCTGCAAAAGGCCCTGCAACCCCTGTTCTTCGCGCGTGAGGATACCAAGCGCCCCTTCCGCTATGCCGTCTGGTCCATGGTCCTGAACGCCGCCCTCGCCTTCGGCCTGATGCCCTGGATCGGCTTCTCCGCCGCCGCCTGGGCCACCACGCTGTCGGCTTGGGTCATGGTGATCCAGCTTTGGTGGGGCGCGCGGTCCTTGGGTGAGGAAGCCCGCTTCGACGCCCGCTTCCTGTCGCGCCTCTGGCGCATCGCGCTCGCCTCGGCCCTGATGGGCGCGACCCTTTGGGGCGGGTGGGCCCTTTTGCAACCGCTTCTCGACCAGCGCGCCTACCGCATCCTTGGGCTGGTCCTGTTGATCGGGATCGGCATGGTCAGCTATGCCATCGCTGCCCTTGCCCTGCGGGCAGCGCGGCCGTCAGACCTCAAGGCGCTCCGCCGTCAGCGCTGACGCAACTGGTCCATCACGCGCCGGAACCCCCCGGGGCTGACGACGAAGGACAACAGGAAGCCCGCCGCAAAGCCCGCGACGTCGGCGACCCAGTCCCAGCCCGCGCCGAACAGCACTCCGAACACCAACTGAAAGAACAACAGCGCCCCGATCAGCGAAAACGCCCGGAACTTGTTGGCCCCGACCCGCGCGAGGTTGGTGAAGATCATGAACGTGAAAGCCCCGATCAGCCCGTAGACCGCCGGATAGGCCCCGATCAGCGGCGTGCGCAGGTCGGGGATCAACAGCCCATAAGCCAGCGCGCCCACGGCGGCCGACCCCAGCACAACGACCAGCACGGCCCACCAGCGGAAGACCTCGGCCACCCACTTGCCCAAAGCCAGCAGCATGACCACCGCGAAGATGGCATGGGTGAAACTGCCGTGCACCAAGGCGTGGCTGACCAGCCGGTGCAGCTCCGCAAGGGGCGCACCGCCCGTTTCCCACTGATACTTCAAAAGCTCGGGGAACAGAGCGAACCGTTCCACCGCCTGCAGACGCCAGCCTACCCCCTGCACGCCACCGACCAGCCCGCGTTCGGCCAGCGACAGGACCAGCTCCATCGCGATCAACGGCAGGGCCAGCACCCAGACAATCGGCGGCAACGGGTTCAAGGGTGGGGCATTCTGATCCTGGTCCATGCCGGTCCTGCTGATTGACGCCTGTGGCCCCTTCGACTACGCGGGTTCGCACGCTTAATCCAGACGGAGCCTTTCGATGTCCACCCCAGCCTCGCCCGATCAGAAGGGTGGCCAAACGCCGAAAGCCCATCAGCCCCGCATCTTCTCGGGCATCCAGCCCTCGGGCGGGCTGACGCTTGGCAACTATCTCGGTGCCCTGAAGCGCTTTGTTGAAAAGCAGGACGAGGGGATCGAGACGATCTATTGCGTCGTCGATCTGCACGCGATCACCGTCTGGCAGGACCCGGCCGTGCTGCGCCAACAAACGCGCGAGGCGGCAGCGGGGTTCATTGCAGCGGGCATCGACCCCAAGAAATCGATCCTCTTCAACCAAAGCCAGGTCAGCGCCCACGCCGAGTTGAGCTGGATCTTCAATTGCGTCGCGCGCATGGGCTGGATGGGCCGGATGACCCAGTGGAAGGACAAGACTGCCGGCAAGAACGCCGAAGCGGCCAGCCTTGGGCTTTTTGCCTATCCTGCCCTGATGGCCGCCGACATCCTTCTTTACCACGCCACCATGGTTCCTGTGGGTGAGGATCAGCGCCAGCATCTGGAACTGACCCGCGACATTGCGATCAAGTTCAACAACGACTTCAAGGTTGATTTCTTCCCGGTCGTTGAACCGGTGATCGAAGGCGTCGCGACCAAGGTGATGTCGCTGCGGGACGGCACCAAGAAGATGTCGAAGTCCGACCCTTCGGACCAGACGCGCATCAACCTCACCGACGACGCTGACATGATCGTCGCCAAGATCCGCAAGGCCAAGACCGACCCCGAACCTTTGCCCGAAACGGCGGACGGTCTGAAGGACCGGCCCGAGGCGCGGAACCTTGTGAACATCTATGCGGCTTTGGCCGGGCACTCTGTCGATCAGGTCATCCGCGACTTTGCGGGCGCGCAGTTTGGCACCTTCAAGCCCGCCTTGGCCGACCTTGCCGTGGCCAAGCTGTCGCCGATCACGACCGAGATGAACCGCCTGATGGCCGACCCCGCCGAGATCGACCGCATCCTCGGCGACGGGGCCGACCGTGCCGACGCCATCGCCGAGCCCATTCTTGAACAGGTGTTCGACATCACCGGAATGATCCGCTCGCGCCGGAAATGATCCACAGGATTCAGCGCTCCGCCGCCGGACCTGTCACATGATCGATTCATGGCGCCGCTAGCGTCAAACCTGTTCGGAGATGCGATCTGTCCCCATCGCCTGCGGCCCACCGGACTGTCCCCTGATCGGTGCGGCCATCCCGACATGCCCCCATGCGCCACCCGCATGGGGGCTTTTTTCTGCCCCCGCGCGTGGCGAACCCCTTTGACGGGTCCCATTATGCCAAGTCTTTGACTCTGCAGACTCTCCCGTCCACGAATTCCGCTTGTCCACAGCTATTTTCGCAAGAAATCGCTTTACAGGCTTTCGCTTTGCCCACTCCATATCTAGTAAGGGCTGTGTCGGGCAAACGCAGACCCTTGCCAGATACCCAGTTTCTAGTGGGTTTCGGCCCGCCGGAAGCTTCATAATGAGGCAGGGCATGTCGCTTTCGGAAGACTACGCTGCGATGGAAGACCTCCATCCCATCGACATCGTCGAGACTTTGGCCGAGCATCATGCCTGGGAATTCGACCGCGTGACCGATGACCAGATCGCCATGGCGGTCGAAGGTCAGTGGCGCACCTACTCGCTCACACTGGCCTGGTCCGAGCAGGATGAGACGCTCCGCCTGATCTGCACCTTCGAGATGGACCCCCCCGCCGAAAAGCTGCCTGTGCTTTACGACGTGCTGAACCGCTGCAACGACATGGTCTGGTCCGGGGCCTTCACCTGGTGGTCGGAACAAAAGCTCATGGTCTGGCGCTACGGCCTGGTGCTGTCGGGTGGCCAGGTGGCGGGGCCGGAACAGATTGACCGGCTGATCGCCAGTGCCGTTATGGCCTCGGAACGCTTCTACCCCGCGTTCCAGCTGGTGTCCTGGGGCGACCAGTCCCCGGCCGAAGCGATGAAAGTCGCCATTGCCGAGGCCTACGGGCGCGCCTAACCTTTCCCCCGGTTGAAGGGGGATTTCCATGAGTTTGGATCGCGTGGCCCGGGATGGGCTGGTGCTGCTTGGCTGCGGCAAGATGGGAACGGCTTTGCTGACCGGCTGGCTGGCGGCGGGCGTGCCCCCGGCCTCGGTCTGGGTCATCGAGCCCAATCCGACTGACTGGCTGCGCGGCACCGGTGTCCATCTGAACAAGGGGGTTCCGGCAGCGCCGGCCGTCGCCCTCCTCGCGGTGAAACCGCAGATGATGGGGGCAGCACTTCCCGCGCTGCAGGCCCTGGGGAACGGCAAGACGCTTTTTGTCTCCATCGCCGCTGGCACCAAGATCGCCACCTTCGAGGACGTGCTCGGCACCCACACCCCCATCGTCCGCACCATGCCGAACACGCCCGCCATGGTGGGCCGCGGGATCACCGCGCTCTGCCGCAACGCTCATGTGTCGGACGCTGACTTCGCGCTTTCCCGCGATCTGATGGCCGCCGTCGGGCAGGTGGTGGACCTGAGCAGCGAAGACCAGATCGACGCCGTGACCGCCGTCTCCGGCTCTGGCCCCGCCTACGTCTTCCACCTGATCGAAACGCTTGCCGCCGCTGGCGAGACCGAGGGGCTGCCTGCCGACGTCGCCATGCAGCTTGCCCGCGCGACGGTCTGCGGGGCGGGGGAACTGGCCTTCCAAAGCCCGGAAACGGCCGCGCAGCTTCGGATCAACGTGACCTCCCCCGGTGGCACCACCGCCGCCGCGCTGGGCGTGCTGATGGACGAAGGAACCGGCTTCCCCTCATTGCTGAAGCGCGCCGTGAAGGCCGCCGCCGACCGGGGACGGGAGCTTGGCAAATGACCATCACCTACGCCGATTTTGAAAACGTCGACATCCGCGTCGGTCGCATCACCCGCGCGGAACCCTTCCCCGAGGCGCGAAAGCCTGCCTACAAGCTCTGGGTCGATTTTGGGCCCGAGATTGGCGAGAAACGCTCTTCGGCGCAGATCACCCGGCACTATACCATCGACCAGCTGATTGGCCGTCAGGTGCTGGGTGTCGTCAACTTTCCGCCGCGTCAGATCGGGCCGGTGCTGTCCGAGGTGCTGGTCCTGGGCCTGCCGGACGAAGAGGGCGCGGTGGTGCTGATCGGGCCGGGGCATGAGGTTCCGCTGGGAGGAAAGCTGTTTTGAAACTGAAGGTTCTGATCACCCGCCCCTTGCCCGAAACCGTGCTTCAAGCCGCGCGGGACCGCTTCGACGTGACCCTGCGCAACACGACCGCGGTGCTGACGCCAGACGAACTTCGCGCCGCACTCCGCGACTATGATGCCGTGCTGCCGACGCTGGGCGACCGCTTTCAGGCCGACGTCTTCGCCGACGTTCCCGCGCCCCGGGCGAAGCTTCTGGCGAACTTCGGGGTGGGCTACAACCACATCGACGCCGAGGCCGCAAAGGCTGCCGGCATCCTTGTGTCCAACACCCCGGGGGCGGTCACCGACGCCACGGCAGACATCGCGCTTTCCCTCATCCTGATGACGGCAAGGCGGCTGGGAGAGGGGGAGAGGCTCCTGCGGTCTGGCGGTTGGGAAGGCTGGCATCCGGTGCAGATGCTGGGCACCCACGTCACGGGCAAGCGGTTGGGCGTGATCGGGATGGGCCGGATCGGCAAGGCGATTGCGAAACGCTGCCATTACGGCTTTGACATGGAGGTGGTGTTCTACAACCGCTCCCCCATCGCGGACCCAGGACTTCCCGCCCGCCAGGTGGACATGGCCGAAGCGATGGCGGCGGATTTCGTCGTTGTGGCCGTCCCCGGCGGCAAGGCGACGCATCACCTGATTGATGCCGGGGCTTTGTCGCACATGACGAAGACCGGCATCTTCGTGAACATCTCGCGCGGCGACGTGGTCGATGAACACGCCCTGATCGACGCATTGCAGCAGGGCCGGATCGCAGGCGCCGGGCTTGATGTCTACGAGTTCGAGCCGAAGGTCCCGGTGGCGCTGATGGCGATGGAGAATGTCACGCTTCTCCCCCATCTGGGCACGGCCTGCCTTGAGGTGCGCGAAAACATGGGAATGATGGCGGTGGCGAACCTTTTGGCCTGGGCCGAAGGGAAGGCCCCGCCGAACCTGGTCAATCCGTGAATATTGCCGGTAGGGTGGGCAAAACTGCCCACCCTACGCTTGCACGTCACGCCGCAGCCTTCTCGCCCCCGAACCGGCCGTAAAAGCTCTGCCCCTTCTCGGCCATCTCCCGCAGCAGCGCCGGGGCGTGGAACCTTGGCCCGAACTGCGCGGTCAGGCTCCGGCAGATATCCACCGCCCGCGCTGCTCCGATGATGTCCAGCCACGAGAACGGTCCGCCCGACCACGGCGCAAAGCCCCAGCCAAGGATCGCGCCGACGTCGCCTTCGCGGATGTCGGTCAACACACCCTCTTCCAGCGCCCGCACCGCCTCCAGCACCTGGGCAAACAGCAGCCGGTGCTGCACGTCCGTCAGCGAGGGCTGCATCTTGTCCAGCGGATACTTCGGCTCCAGTCCCTCCCACAGACCCAACCGTTCACCCTTGTCAGAATAGGCGTAGAAGCCAGAATTGGCCTTCTTCCCAAGACGACCCTGGTCGGCCATCCAGAACAGGACCTTGTCCACCGCCTCGTCCGGATACTCCGCCCCCATTGCAGCCTTCGTCGCCTTGGCAATCTTCACCCCAAGGTCGATCGAGGTTTCATCGACCAGCTGCAGCGGACCCAGCGGCATCCCGACCAGCTTTGCCGCGTTTTCAACCAGCGCCGGTTCCACGCCTTCGGCCACCATCCGGATGCCTTCGTTGATGTAGGGGATGATGCAGCGGTTGGCGTAGAAGAACCGGGCGTCGTTGACGACGATCGGGGTCTTCCTGATCTGCCGCACGAAATCCAGCGCCTTGGCGACGGCCACATCGCCGGTCTTCTTGCCCCGGATGATCTCGACCAGGTTCATCTTGTCGACGGGGCTGAAGAAGTGGATGCCGATGAAGCCTTCGGGCCGCTTCGATGCCGCCGCCAACCCGGTGATCGGCAGGGTAGAGGTGTTGGTGGCATAGACGCAGTCCGTCACCGCCTCGACCTTGGCGGTCACATCCGCCTTGATCTTCGGGTCTTCGAACACCGCCTCGACCACCAGATCGACTCCCGCCAGCGCGGCATAATCGGTCGTCGCGGTGATCCGGCCCAGCACCTCGGCCTTCTTCTCCGCCGTCACCTTGCCGCGCTTCATCCCCTTGTCGAGGATGCCCTCGGAATGCGCCTTCCCGCGATCTGCGGCCTCTTGCGTCGCGTCGATCAGCACGACCTCGATGCCGGCGTTGGCGCTGACATAAGCAATCCCCGCCCCCATCATCCCCGCTCCGATGACGCCAAGCTTCTTCACCGCCTGATCCGCGACCTTCGGCCGGTTCGCGCCCTTCTCCAGCGCCTCCTTGTTGATGAAGAGGCTCCGGATCATCGCGCTGGACGATGGGTTCATCAGCACGGACGTAAAATGCCGCGCCTCGATCTTCAGCGCGGTGTCGAACGGGACCAGCGCCCCCTCATAGACTGCCGCCAGCAAGGCCTTTGCCGCCGGATAGACGCCCATCGTCTTGCCGTGGACCATGGCGGACGCCCCGACAAAGGTCGGGAAACCCGGGGCCGAATAGGGCGCGCCGCCGGGCATCTTGTAGCCCTTGGCATCCCAGGGCTTCACCAGATCGGCCTCGGTCGCCGACAGCACCCAGTCCTTGGCGCGCGCCAGCAGGTCCTCGGGGGCCACGACCTCATCGATCAGCCCCGCGCCCTTGGCCTCCTTGGGCGCGACAAGCTTGCCCTCCAAGAGGAACGGCGCCGCCATCATCGCGCCCAGCTTGCGCGACAGCCGCGTGGTGCCACCTGCGCCGGGGAAGATGCCGACCATGATCTCGGGCAGGCCGATCTTGGCCTTCGGATTGTCCGCCGCGATGATCCGGTGGCAGGACAGGGGAAGCTCTAGCCCGATCCCCAGCGCCGTGCCGGGCAGGGCCGCCACGATGGGCTTGCCCCCTTTCAGCGTCTTCGGGTCCATCCCCGCGCGCTCGATCTTGCGCAGGACCTTGTGCATCTGCATCACGCCACCAAAGATCGCCTCGGCCCCCCCAGCCCGCATTTCGGCGATGACGTTGAGGTCCATCCCCCCGGCAAAATCCTTCTTGCCCGAGGTCACGATGATCCCTTTCACAGCCGCATCGGCCAGCGCCCGGTCGATCAGGTCGGACAGAAGGCCAAAAGCCTCGGTCGACATCACGTTCATCGATTTCGCGGCAACGTCCCAGGTGATGGTGGCGACGCCCTCAGCATCGGTGGTCATGGTGAAGTCGGTCATGTCTGGATCTCCTTGATGAGGTGGCCGTCGCGGCGGCGATAGGTGCGGCGCGGGCCGTCCTTGGTGGTGATAAGGTCGTGATCCGTGTAGTGGATGACGTCTCGGTCAAACCTGGTGCCGATCACCAGATAGCGGACCGGGCGGTCCGAGCGGTTGTCGATGCGGTGACCGACGGGGTGTCCGGCGGGCCAGCAGGCGCAGTCCCCGGCTTTCAGCGGGGTTTCGCGATCCTCAACCAGCACAGCATTGCCGTCGAGAACATAGACCATCTCATCCTCGGCCTCATGCCAGTGGCGGTGACCCGAGCTTGACCCGGGCGGAAGCTCTTCCAGAAAAGCACCAAACTGGGTCAGCCCGCCGGGATCAGACAGAAGCCGAGCACGGTAGGGACCCGGACCGGGGCCAGTGACGGGGTGAACGGGGTTCTCCTCGGCCCAGTCCCCTGGTGCTTCACGAAGGACATTCGGCCGAGGCGTGCCGTCGTAGGGCGTGCCCCAAGGGGCGGACAGGTTCAAAAGCTCTGGCGGCAGGTCGCCACCGTCGATGACCTCTCCTTCGTCCGAAACGATCTGCCAGTCCGTGTCGTCGTTGATCTGCCGTTCAGCATCATCCGGATAGGTGCAGATGTCGCCGCGGCAGCGACTGCCGACGATCAGAAAGGTTGCCGGCACGTCGCCCCGATTGGTCAGGTGGTGGGCATTGGGCTCTCCGTGACGCCATGCAATTGCATCGCCGGGAAAGATGTCCGTCAACCCGGCGTCGTCTTCCAGAGTCACGGTGCCCGAAAGCAGATAGAGGAACTCATCCTCGGCAGAATGCCAGTGTCGCTGCGATGACCAGGCACCGGGCGCCAGGGTATCAAGGTAGGCACCGAACTGGGTAAGCCCGCCGCCCCGGGACAGGTAAATCGTCACCCCGCCATTGTCGCCATGGTCCTGTGGGACCGTCTGCCGATCGACGATCATGACTCCACCCTGGTGGAGACAAGGCCCTCGACATGGGCGAACAGATCGGCGTCGGACAGGGGCCAGCGGGTGGCAGCCAGACTGTCGTACTGCGCTTCCGAAAACAGCCAGCGGTCGCCACGCCGGACCAGGGTGTGCCGCGAGACGTGGGGGTAGGCCAATGGCTCGCCCTGTGCCAGCGCATGCGTGTGGTGCCAGCCCTCGATCCGGTCGCGGGCGACGTAGTCCGCAGCCCGGGCGACCCGTTCGTAATGCGTGATCCCGCGCGCCCTCAGGCCTTGCGACAGGGCGTCAAAGGTCGGGCGAAGGTCGGGCGTCGCGGACACCAGAAGGTCCGCCTGAGCGGTGTGGATCATGTAGGGCAGGTCGATCATCGCGGCATAGGTGTCGAAATCCGCTGCCATGACGGCCTTGGACACGGCATTCAGTGCCCGCTGGTAGATCGCCAAAGGGTTCATCGTGGCCCCGCCCAGTCGCTGCCGTCCTTGTAGGTGAACCGTGCGCGACCGGCCTCCATCTCGACCCGCAGATCGACGTCCGAATAGGTCGCCACCTCGCGCGGGGCCTTGGTGCCCACGACCAGGAACCGCGCGACACGGTCGCTGCGGTTGATGAAATGGTGCCCGTCCGCCCTACCCGCCGGAAACGCCGCGCAGTCACCGGGCCGCATCACCGTTTCGCCCGCATCCTGCACCAGCGTGCATTCGCCTTCGGTCACCATGACGAACTCGTCCTCGTTCTGGTGCCAGTGACGCAAGCTGGACAGCGCGCCTGGTTCAAGCGTCACCAGGTTCGCGCCGAACTGGGTCAGCCCGCCCGCATCTCCCAGACGCAGCGAGGACCGGCCCTGCATCATGCTGGCGTAAGGTTCGGGATAGATCGAACCGGTTTTCACCGGCACAAGGGCGGGGTCGATCACGGGCATCGTCACTCCTTTTCCACGCTGAGGCCGCTGTCGCGGAACCGCTGCTGAAGGTCGCGCTGCTGCGCCAGCGCAAGGTCGGGGCTGATGATCGGGACGGCCGAGTTGTGCTCCGCCGCCTCGATCCGGCAGCCCAGCCAACGCCCCTCGGTCGAGCGGATCAGCGTCATCACGTTCAGATAGGGCGGGCGCAGCAACTGGTCTCCGCTCAGCAGGAAGGTGTCATGCTCGCCGACGATCACGTCCCGTTTCGCCGTGGTGAACCGGGCGCTTCGGCAAACCCGCAGGTAGCTGTCCGCCCCCATCTCACGCAGCCCGGCCAGGAATTCGGTCAAGATGATGTGCACATCATCCGGAGAGGTCATCACGTATTCGGCGTCCGCCGTTACGGTCTGGTTCGGCAGCGCCAGATGCTCCAGAGCAAGCTTCAGGTCCGCGGTCCACAGGGCCTTTGACACCGCATCCAGATTGGCCTGGTAAATCGCCGACGCGACCACGTCGTCATGCACCGCACTCAACACCACCCCGAACTCCCGAAAACCGAACCATACCGAGAAAGTCGTGGCAGATTGCTGTCGAACGTTCAACAGCGGCCGGTTCAGTGGCCAGGACCTCAGGCCGTCAGCGCAAGAACCTCGATCTGCTGGTTCCGTCCGCAATGGCCAAGCCGCGTGTAGTTGACCATCTCGATCCGCAGCCCGTCCCCGGTCTCGCGGCAATAGTAGATCGCCTGCGACAGGCTTGCGCCGTCCGGCGCCCCGCCGACCTCGTGCCAGTCGACCCAGACCCGGTAACGCCCGCCGCGCGGCAGTTCCACCGCCGTCACCTTCGGCTGCATCTTCCCGATCCCGCGGGCGGTCAGCGAAAGACGGACATGGTCCAGAATTTCGCGCGCCTGATCCTCGTTGCCGATCAGCAGAAGCCGCTCTTCCAGAAAGACCGGAAGCGGAAAGGCATAGGTCGAAAGCAGGCTGTCGATCCGACCCGACAACAGAAGATCGCCCCGACGGGAAAGATGCGCTGAAATCTTCAAAACCGACATGGAAACGCCCTTCAAAGCGATTTGAACAAGCGACCATCTTGGGAGAATCATGCTTAACGCGGCGTAGGTTTGCGACATTGCAGCGCCGGTTTGCGACACGCACCGGAAAGCGTGACGCAACGTCAGAAGGGCAGAGCGCCAGCGACATAGGGTCTAGACCCGTTCGACGATCGTGGCAGCACCCATTCCGCTTGCGATGCACAGCGTCGCAAGGCCCAGTTCCTTGTCCTGCCGCTCCAGCTCGTCCAGGAGGGTGCCGATGATGATCGCGCCGGTTGCCCCCAGGGGATGCCCCATCGCGATCGATCCGCCGTTGACGTTGACCACGCCCGGGTCCACGTCGAAGGCCTGCTGAAAGCGCAGGACGACCGCCGCGAAGGCCTCGTTCACCTCGAAGAGGTCGATGTCGCGGATGCCGATGCCGCTGTCCTTCAGGATCTTCTCGGTCGCAGGAACCGGGCCGGTCAGCATGATCGTGGGATCAGTGCCGATCTTCGCCGTAGCGCGGATGCGCGCGCGCGGTTTCAGACCATGCGCCTTGCCGAAGGCCGCGTCCCCGATCAGCACCGCCGCCGCCCCGTCCACGATCCCGCTGGAGTTCCCGGCGTGGTGGATGTGGTTGATCCGCTCCAGATGCGGATACTTCATCATCGCCACCTTGTCGAAGCCGGGCATGGATTCCCCCATGTCCTTGAAAGCCGCTTTCAGCGCCCCCAGCGCCTGCATGTCGGTGCCGGGCCGCATGTATTCATCCGTCGCCAGGATCGGCAGCCCGTTCTGGTCGCGGATCGTCAGGACGGACTTCGCGAACCGCCCCTCTGCCCAGGCCTGCGCCGCGCGCTTCTGCGACTCCATCGCCAGCGCATCGGCCTGATCGCGGGTGAACCCGTATTCGGTGGCAATGATGTCCGCCGAGATCCCCTGCGGGACGAAGTAGGTCTTCATCGCCAGCCCCGGATCGACCGCAATCGCCGCCCCGTCCGAGCCCATCGCGACGCGCCCCATCATCTCGACCCCGCCCGCGATATAGGCATGCCCCGCGCCGCCCTTCACCTGGTTCGCCGCCAGGTTCACCGCCTCCATTCCGCTGGCGCAGAACCGGTTGATCGCGAGGCCGGGGATGCGTTCGTCAAGGTCCGAGGCCAGCACCGCCGACCGCGCCAAACAGCCGCCCTGTTCGCCGACCTGCGTGACGTTGCCCCAGATCACATCCTCGACGACGTGGCCCTCCAGCCCGTTCCGTTCCTTGACCGCGTTCAGCACCTTGGCCGACAGCGCGACCGAGGTCAGCTCGTGCAGCGACCCGTCAGGCCGCCCCTTGCCACGCGGGGAACGGACAGCGTCGTAGATGAAAGCGTCGGACATGGGGTGTCTCCTTATGCGGGAAAGGCTCGGCTCATCAGGTCGTAGGGGTGCTTCCAGCCGGGCAAGGCGGAAATGCGGGTCAGCCAGGTGTCGATGTGGGGCCAGTCGGTGCGGGTGAAGCCGAAGGGCTCGGGGTAGTAAAGATAGCCGCAGCACGACAGGTCGGCGATGGTCGGCCCGCTACCGACCATCCAGGGGCGGCTTGCCAGATGGTCGTTCAATACGGTGTAGGCGGCCTTCAGGCGGCCTTGAAAGAAGGGGATGACACCTTCCGGGCGCTTGTCCTCGGGCAGGAAGTTCATCAGGAACCGGGTGGTTCCGATGGCCGTGGACAGCTTGTGATTGTCCCAGAACAGCCAGCGCAGGATTTCCTGCCGGTCAAAGTCCGACGTGCCGCCCAACTGCCCCGAGCGTTTGGCGATGTGGTCAAGGATCACCCCGGACTGCGTCAACGTCAGGTCGCCATCGACCAGCACCGGCACTTCGCCCATTTCGTTGATCTTCTTGAACTCCGCGCCTCGCGCTTCGCCCTTGAAGAAGTCGACGAAGACCGGCTCCCAGGCCATACCCGTCATCTCAAGCGCCAGGGCGCATTTGTAGGCGTTGCCGCTTTCGCCGAAGCAGTAAAGTTTCATGTCGTCCCTCCCCAGACTGGCGGCCGGGCCTGCAAGGCCCACCCCTCGGGCAGAAGCCTAGAACGCCTCGGCGGCCAGCGCCATCACGGTATCGGCACCGCTTTCGATGCGCATCAGGTGCATCGCGCAGGCGGGCAGTTGGCGGGCCATGTAGAAGCGGCCCGTGGCGATCTTCGCCTCATAGAAGTCGCGGTCGGCGGCCCCTGCGTCCAGAGCGTCATAGGCGGCCTTGGCCATCCGGGTCCACATCAGCCCTAGGCAGACATGGCCCATCATGTGCATGAAGTCATAGGACCCGGCGAGTGCGGCATTGGGGTTCTTCATACCCTGGGCCATGAAGAACATCCCCGCCTGCTGCAGCGCCTTGGACGCGGTCTTCAGCGGTTCTACGAAGCCCTTCATCCGCTCGTCGCCGTCGTGCGCCTTGCACTCGGCCTTCACCATTTCAAAGAAGGCCATCACATGCTTGCCACCGTCCGTGGCCAGCTTGCGGCCCACCAGGTCAAGCGCCTGCACGCCGTTGGCACCTTCGTAGATCATGGCGATCCTGGCATCGCGGGCGAACTGCGACATGCCCCATTCCTCGATATAGCCGTGCCCGCCATAGACCTGCTGGGCCTGAACGGCCATCTCAAAACCCTTGTCGGTCTGGAAGCCCTTCAGGACCGGGGTCAAGAGCCCGATCAGCCCGTCCGCCGCCGCATCGCCCTGATGCGCCCGATCGATCAGCGTCGCGCCCCAGAAGGTCAGAGCCCGCGCGCCTTCGACAAAGCTCTTCTGCTCCATCAGGTTGCGGCGGATATCGGGGTGGACGATCAGCGGGTCCGCCGGGCCGTTCGGGTTCTTCACCCCGGTCACGTCGCGGCCCTGCAGCCGGTCCTTCGCGTAGGCCAGCGCGTTCTGGTAGGCGGCTTCGGCCACCGCATAGCCCTGCAGCGCCACGCCAAGCCGGGCCTCGTTCATCATCGTGAACATGGCCTTCATGCCCTTGTGGAGGTCACCCAAGAGCCAGCCGGTCGCCCCGTCACAGTTCATCACGCAAGTCGCGTTGCCGTGGATGCCCATCTTCTCTTCGATCTTGCCGACCGAAACCGGGTTGCGGTCGCCAAGGCTGCCATCGTCGTTCACCAGGATCTTCGGCACGATGAACAGGCTGATGCCCTTGGTTCCCTCACCGCCACCCGGGGCTTTGGCCAGCACCAGATGCACGATGTTCGACGCCATGTCGTGGTCGCCGGCCGAGATGAAGATCTTCTGTCCGGTGATCTTGTAGCTGCCGTCCGCCTGCGGTTCGGCCTTGGTGCGCAACAGGCCCAGATCGGTGCCGCAATGCGGTTCGGTCAGGTTCATGGTGCCGGTCCATTCGCAGGACACCATCTTTGGCAGCCATTTCTGCTTCTGGTCCTCGGTCCCGTGGACAAGGATCGCCGAATAGGCGCCGTGGGTCAGGCCCTGGTACATGTTGAACGCCATGTTGGCCGACACGAAGGTCTCGTTCACCGCCGTGTGCATCAGATAAGGCAGGCCCTGGCCACCATATTCGGGCGCGGCGTCCAGCGACATCCAGCCGCCTTCGCGCAGGGTATCGAACGCCTGCTTGAAGCCTTTTGGAGTGCGCACCACGCCGTTCTCCAAGACGCAGCCTTCAACATCGCCCACCGCGTTCAGCGGGGTCAGCACGTCCTGCGCTACCTTCGCCGCCTCGTCGAAGACGGCTTCGGTAAAGCTGCGGTCAAGGTCGGAGTAGCCCGGAATATCGGCCTCGCTGATCTTCAGAACATCGTGCAGCAGGAACTGCATGTCCTTCACGGGGGCGGTATAGCTGGGCATCCTCGTCTCCTCTTCCCTTGATTGGCCGCGCCCGGTGCGCGGGTCGTTCAGGCGCGGGTCGTTCAGGCAGCGTGCTGGGGCACCAGCCCCTTGGCTTCGGCATTGGCCAGTTCGGCCTTCAGCTCGGCAATGGCCACGTCCAGCTCGGCGCGCTGGGCTTCCATCACCTTCAGCCGATCCCGGGCAATCTCGCAGCAGCGCATGTTCTGCGCCGAGTTGCCGGTTTCGCGGTCGTACAGATCCAGCGTCTGCCGGATATCCTCCAGGCTGAAGCCAAAGCGTTTGCCGCGCAGGATCAGCACCAGCCGCGCCCGGTCACGCCGGGTGAACAGCCGCCGTGTCCCGATCCGGATCGGGTTGAGCAGCTCCTTGGCCTCATAGAACCGCAGGGTGCGCGGGGTCACGTCATAGGCCTCGCACATCTCGCGGATGGTCATTGCATCACTTGGCAGGTGGGTCGTCATGGTCACACTCGTCATGGGAAAAACACTTCGGCGCAGGTGCTGATCCCGGGGCAAGATTACCAGAGCAGTTGACGTTAACGTCACTGTGACGTCACGTCAGAACTGCGCCTGACGTGAAGTCACTGGCTGGGGCTCAACCCGTGCGGGATGAAGGCCCAGCCGTAGGAAAGGCCGCGATGGGCCCCATGCGGCGCTGCCGCATTAAAAAGGTCCCGGCCATGACCGGGACCCATACACAGGATCAAGGGCAGGGATCACCCCTTCTTCAGGACCTTGGAGCCCAAGAGTTCCGCAATCTGCACCGCGTTCAGCGCAGCACCCTTGCGCAGGTTGTCGGACACGCACCACAGGTTCAGCCCGTTCTCGATGGTGCTGTCCTGCCGCACGCGGCTGACATAGGTTGCAAACTCGCCCACGCATTCGATCGGCGTGATGTAGCCACCCGGCTCGCGCTTATCGACCAGCATGACGCCGGGGGCCTCGCGCAGGATGTCCTGGGCTTCCTCCCAGTCCAGGAACTCCTCGGTTTCGATGTTGATCGCCTCACTATGCCCCACGAACACCGGCACGCGGACGCAAGTTGCCGTGACCTTGATCTTCGGGTCCAGGATCTTCTTCGTTTCGGCGACCATCTTCCATTCTTCCTTGGTCTCGCCACTGTCGAGGAAGACGTCGATCTGCGGGATCACGTTGAACGCGATCTGCTTGGGGAACTTCGACGGAGGCACGTTGTCGGTCGGGTTATAGATCGCCTTGGTCTGGTTCCAAAGCTCATCCATCCCTTCCTTCCCGGCACCGGAAACAGACTGGTACGTCGAGACCACGACCCGCGTGATCTTCGCCCGGTCATGCAGCGGCTTCAGCGCCACCACCATCTGCGCGGTCGAACAGTTGGGGTTCGCGATGATGTTCTTCTTGGAATACCCCGTGATCGCATGCGCGTTCACTTCCGGCACGATCAGCGGCACGTCCGGGTCGTAGCGATAGAGGGACGAGTTGTCGATCACCACGCAGCCCGCCGCAGCGGCTTTGGGCGCATAGATCTTCGTCGCGTCCGATCCGATGGCGAAAAGCGCAATGTCCCAACCGGTGAAATCGAAAGTGTCCAGGTCCTTGGTCTTCAAGGTCTTGTCGCCAAAGCTGACTTCAGTGCCCAGTGACTTGCGCGACGCCAAAGCGACGATCTCGTCTACCGGGAACTCGCGCTCGGCGAGGATGTTCAGCATTTCGCGGCCCACGTTGCCCGTGGCACCCGCGACGACGACCTTGTAGCCCATCGGGGTTCTCCTTTGTCCGTCCCAAAGGTGGGACGGGCGGCTGTTACCGTATGGTCCGCGCGGGGGGAAGCGGATTCGCGTCGTCCGGGTCAGTCCGTCCGGTCTTGTGACTGAAGGTAGACGGCAAGACCCGCCGCCGTGGTCAGGGCGAAGAACAGGAACACCGCTTCATAAGGTGCGGCAGGGGGCACGGGGTCCGTTGCGGCATGGATGCGCCCGGTGACGATCTGGGCGATGCCGATGGGGGCGATGCCGAACAGGTTCAAAAGCGTCACGCCCCGGCCCATGAGGTGCGGGGGAAAGAACGCGCGGCCATGCGCGATGACCATCGGAAAGCTCGCGCCGAAGACCCCGGCCGCGACGAGAAGAACCGTGGCAACCCAGGCGGGGGCGGCGGCGAACCACCACAGGCCCACAAGGCAAGCGAGGGTCAGCGCATTGCCGCCGAAGATCACCCATTTCCGGGTGCCAAACCAGCGGTCCAGCGGCCCGTAGGCAAAGTTGCCCACCACCATCGCCAGCCCGATCCACAACCCGACCCGCCCGATCTCCAGCGGGTCCGCGCCATGGACGTCGGCGAAATATGGGCCGACCCAAAGCCCCCGCAACCCCGCAATCGGGGTGTAGCACACCACCATCATCGCCAGGATCGGCCAGATCGCCGGAATGCGCAGCAGGTCGAAGACCGACCCCGACTGCCCACCTGTCAGCCTTGGCGGATCGCGCACCAGGATCAGGATCGCCAGCGCCACACCGCCCCGGTGATCGCGGCAAGGCCAAGCACTGTCTCG